>JANNJB010000842.1:0-6425 GCA_031405615.1 Vicinamibacteria bacterium
CGAAGCAGGTCGCTCGGGACCTGGACGGTGACTTTCTGAACGGCGGTCATGCAGTCGCACTGTACCAGTCCTCAGACTGGCACTGAAACTGGCAAATGTGAATGTCGCTTCGTGTCCGAAAAACGCGCAACTTTTCGGACATGAGACCGACGCCGGCCCCCGCGACCAGCTATCCGGAAATCCCGGGTGGCTGAAGGCGGGCCAGTGGGCTGGTCGGAAAGCGCAGTGCTAGAGTCCCAGACGGAGCAGGCAGCATGACCATAGAACAGGAAATCGCGGCCTACGAGGCATTGAGGGTCAATCTGGAGCTTCACCACACCGGACAGTGGGCGGTGGTGCATGATGAGGCGCTGGTGGGCCTCTACCCGTCTTTCGACGAGGCGGCTCGGGATGCCGTGAAGCGATTTGGCGGCGGTCCCTATCTCATCAGGGAGATCGGAGCCGCGCCATTCACGCTGCCGGCATCGGTGTTGTATCGCGCCGTTCAAGGCAATGCCGACAAGCGCCCAGTGCGGATTTAGTTCGGTCTCAGGGGCAGCCGGGAGTGACCTGCTGGTTATTCACGGACCGACCCTGTCCGTGTTTGTCGGGTTCGATCCTGACTACGAGCCGGGACCGGGCTTGATACCGGCGATCGCGTAGGGAACAGCGTTTCAAGCCCTGGTTGACACCGGGGCTGGAGAGTCCTGTATCGACAGCCTCTTGGCGGCAAAACTGGGCCTGCCGATAGTTGACCGCATGACGGTTGCGGGGATAAGCGGGCCTGAGGAGGTCAACGTTCATCTGGCTCAGATCCACGTCCCTGCGTTGACCGTCACCATATACGGCCGCTTCGCGGGTGTTCACTTGGCGAAGGGTGGACAGATGCATGAGGCGCTCCTGGGCAGGACGTTCCTTCAGGACTTCACGATGGTCTACGAGGGCGGGACCGGCGCCGTCACCATCACTCACAACGAGCCGGCGTCACAGGCGCCTCCCAAACCGACAGCTTCCACGGGTCCGACCACCTCGGCCTGAGAGTTGGCAGATGAGAACCAGCAACGTACGGGGATATGGACCCCACTCGGCAGCCTCGCGGCGCAGAATCCCTCCCACCATGAGCGATGAAACCAGGGCGACCTCGGAACCCCGCGGCGAGCTTCTTCTCTACCAAACCCAGGACGGGGGCACCCGAATCCAGTGCCGGTTCGTCGACGAGACGATCTGGCTGAGCCAGGCGCAGATCGCCGATCTGTTTCAGATCAGTGTGGCCACTGTGAACCAGCATCTTCGCGCGATCTACGAGGAGGGGGAGCTCAGCCGGGCGTCAACTATTAGGAAATACCAAATAGTTCGAAGTGAAGGGAAAAGAAGGGTTTCCAGGGATATCGAGCACTACAGTCTCGATTCCATCCTGGCCGTCGGCTATCGGGTTCGCTCCGACCGGGGCACCCAGTTTCGGCACACGAAGGACCGCACCAGCCGGAAGGAGAGCGAGCGGTTCAAGAGCTTCACCTACGAGGAGCTGGCGAAGCGGGACAAGGTGAACCTCGACATCTTCTGGCTGAAGGACGAGGCGCTGGAGGAGAGTGCGAACCTGCCGGCGCCGGAGGTGATTGCGGCAGACATCACGGCGGATCTGGAAGCGGCGCTGGAGCAGTTCGCAGCGATCGCTGAGGATTTGAAGTAGCGAACGTCAACGTCGGCGGAGACCGATGAGCATCTGAACGATGCGTGTGATCTTGTGCGTCGCGCGGGTCGCGTCCGCGATGCTGAGTTGGCCCGTCACGCGAAGGATGTCCAGCGCGGCTGCGCACTCCATGGCCGAACCCTGAGCCATCGCGAAGAAGTGGTGGCGATCGCGGCGCGTGCGGCGAGCGCAGCCTGCGGGTCGCGCACCTTTCGCGAGGGCGGGCACCATTGCCGCGAATTCGAGGGCGACGCGGAAGACGTCGAGACGTTCGTGGTCGAGTTGCGGTGCGGGTTCTGGCGCGTCGGGCGCGAGGGAAGCGGTGGGCGCGTCGGTTGCGTTCGAGGGCGTGAGATTCAATGCAGGACTCCATTCAAGAGGCGCGGCACCATCGCCGGCCTCACCCGGATGGACGGCGATGCGCTCCTGGCGTGGAGTCCTGCCCTCTCACGACCGAGACGTAGCAACCGATGTGACCACCGCTGCTCCCGCGGCGTTCGCAGGAACTTGGCTTGTCGGTCGTACGCGTACTCGTCGTTGCGTGGGCGTACTCGGCCGTAGAAGGTGCTGTTTGCAACGCGTTTGCAGCAAGATTGCTTCGTCGCCCTCGTCCGATGAGCTTCCTCGCAATGACGGACGCCGTGGGCGCCGGCTCGATCGCGGAGTTCACCTGCTACGGCCGAGTACGTGCACGCCCAAACGAGTCCGCGTACGAACGTCCTGAGCATGAGGTGAGACTTCAGCCTGATAATGAGGCCCGTGAGGAAAGAGATCCGCCGTCGCGAGTTCATCGGCGCCGCTGTGGCGGGAGGTGCGCTTGCGGCCCGTTCGCGCGCGAACGCAGGCACCGTGGCCCAGCCGTCGGCGCCCCGTCCAACGAAGCGACTCTCCGCGCAGGATCCTCTCATCAAGGCGTTCCTCAAAGACATGACGCTCGACGAGAAGATCGGCCAGATGACTCAGGCCGAGCAGAACGCGCTGAAAGACGTGGGCGACATCGAGAAGTACTTCCTCGGTTCGCTGCTCAGCGGCGGCAGCTCGGATCCCAAGGCCGGGAACAGCCTGCAAGCCTGGACCGACATGTACGACACGTACCAGCGCCACGCGATGAAGACGCGGCTCGGGATCCCGATCCTGTTCAGCGTCGACGCGGTTCATGGCCACAACAATGTCCTTGGCGCGGTGGTGTTCCCCCACAACATCGGCCTTGGCTGCACGCACGACGCGTCGCTCGTGAGGCGCGCGGCCCGGGTCACCGCGGAGGAGGTGCGCGCGACCGGAATCAACTGGGTCTTCGCGCCCTGCGTGGCCGTGCCTCGCGATCCGCGTTGGGGCCGCACCTACGAAGGGTTTGGCGAGGATCCCGATCTGGCTCGCGACCTTGGTGAAGCCGCGGTCATCGGTCTTCAGCAGGATGATCTCGCGCATCCGCTAAGCGTGCTCGGCTGCGCAAAGCACTTCATCGGCGACGGCGGGACCGTGATGGGGACGGGAAAGCCGCGCAGTTCGGACAAGAAACAGATCCTCGACCAGGGCGACACGCGCCTCAGCGAGTCTGAGCTTCGGCGCCTTCACCTTCCGGGATACGTCAGCACGATCCGCGCCGGCGTGGGTTCGATCATGCCCTCCTACAGCAGCTGGAACGGTGTGAAGGTGTCGGGAAGCCGAAGGCTGCTCACGGAGATCCTGAAGGACGAACTCGGCTTCGAGGGTTTCCTCATCTCCGACTACGCGGCCATCGACCAGATCACGCCCGACTACAAGAAGGCGATCGAGATCTCGATCAACGCCGGCATGGACATGGTGATGGTGCCGGACGAATATGTCCGCTTCTTCACCCTGCTTCGCGAACTCGTGGTCGAAGGGCGGGTGCCGTTGAGCCGGATCGACGACGCGGTGACCCGCATCCTCCGCGTCAAGTTCGCCATGGGCCTGATGGATAAGTCGCGCTCGCCCCTTGCCGATCGGAGTCTGCATCGGACCTTCGGGTCGGTCGCGAATCGCGAGGTGGCGCGTCAGTGTGTGCGGCAATCCGTTGTCGTTCTCAAGAACGACAAGAAGACTCTGCCGATCGCCAGGACTGCGGTCCGCATTCACGTCGCGGGGAAGAGCGCCGACGACATCGGCAACCAGTGCGGCGGCTGGACCATCGACTGGCAGGGCAAGAGCGGCCCGGTCACCACCGGCGGCACGACGATCCTGACCGCCATCCGCGAGGCGGTTGGCCCGACGACGCGTGTGAGCTTCACGGCGGACGGCTCGGGAGCCGCGGGCGCCGACATCGCGATCGTGGTGGTGGGCGAGACGCCGTACGCCGAAGGCGGCGGAGATCGCGAAGACCTGAGCCTTTCCGCCGAGGACGTCGCGACCGTGGCCAGAGTGAGGGAAGCCGGGATGCCCGTCGTGCTGATTCTGGTGTCCGGGCGGCCGATGATCATCGGCGACGTTCTGCCTCGTTGCGACGCGTTCGTCGCGGCCTGGCTTCCCGGCACCGAAGGCCGGGGTGTCGCGGATGTTCTCTTCGGCGACTTCAAACCCACTGGCTCGCTGTCGTTCACGTGGCCGAAATCGATGGCGCAGATTCCGGCGCATCGCGGCGATGCCGGCTACGATCCGTTGTTCGAGTTAAGTTTCGGCCTCACCTACGAGTAGAACCCCAACGTTTCGCCAAAGACCCGGCGACGTTCATCAACAGATTGCAAGGAGCTGAGAGCGATGCAGGGATTGATGCAGGACGTGCCCCTCAACATTCCGAGTCTGATCCGTCACGCGGAGAAGCTGCACCCGCGAAAGACGGTCACCACGAAGACCGCGGATGGCAAGAAGACCGCGACCTTCGCCCAGGTGATCGAGCGGAGCCGGAAACTGGCCGCCGCCCTTCGGGGCCTCGGCGTCAAGGATCACGAACGCGTGGCCACGCTGTGCTGGAATCATCAGGAGCATCTCGAGGCCTACATCGCCGCTCCCTGCATGGGCGCGGTGCTTCACACCCTCAACCTGAGGCTCTTTCCCGACGACATCAGTTACATCGTCCAGCACGCCGAAGACCGCGTGCTCATCATCGACAAGTGCCTGTGGCCGTTGTGGGAGAAGGTCGCGCCCAAGGTCAACTGCGTCCGCGACATCATCGTGGTCGACGATGTCGGCGGGCCCAGGATCCCGGGGACGCACGACTACGAGGAACTGATCGCGGACGTGGAGCCGATCGACTACGCCCTCGACCTTCCCGAACGACAGGCCGCGGCGATGTGCTACACCTCGGGCACCACCGGACATCCCAAGGGCGTCGTCTACTCGCATCGTTCGAACGTGCTGCACAGCTACGCGTTGTCGCTCGTCGACTGTTTCGGCCTCTCCGAGAGAGACGTCTCGATCCTCGTGGTTCCGATGTTTCACGCCAACGCCTGGGGCCTGCCCTACGCGTGCCTCATGCTCGGAACCGATATCGTCTTCCCCGGCCGCTTCATGGTTCCAGATGCCATCGCGGGACTCATGGCCGAGACCGGCGTCACCTGCGGCGGGGGCGTGCCCACCATCCTCCAGGCCATGCTGCCGTCTCTGGTCAAGGTAAAGGACCATTTGAAATCGCTCGATCGCCTTCTCTGCGGGGGATCAGCGCTGCCTCCGGCCCTTCAGGCTGCGTACAAGAAGGAGCTGGGGATCCATGTGATCCATGCCTGGGGCATGACGGAAACGTCGCCGCTTGGAAGCATGGCGCGGCCGATCTCGGCGCACAAGGATGCCTCGGAGCAGGCCAGGGCTGATGCTTTGTTGTCGCAGGGGCGGCCGCTCTTCGGGGTCGAACTGCGTATTGTCGGCGACAGCGGCCTCGATCTTCCCTGGGATGGGAAGAGTGTCGGCGAACTGCAGGCCCGTGGAAACTGGGTGGCCGCCTCCTACTACAACGACGACAGCTCACCCGATAAGTTCAAGGACGGGTGGTTGTGCACGGGCGACGTGGCCACCATCGACGCCGATGGCTACGTCCGGATCGCCGACCGCACCAAGGACCTTGTGAAGTCCGGAGGCGAGTGGATATCGAGCATCGCCATCGAGGGCTTCATCATGTCCCATCCCGATGTCGCGGAAGCCGCGGTCATCGCGGTGGCTCACCCGAAATGGGACGAGCGGCCGCTCGCCTGCGTGGTGCCGAAACCCGACGCGAAGGACCGGCTCACCAAAGAGGCCATTCTCGAGCACCTCAAGCCTCACATCGCGAAGTGGTGGCTGCCCGACGATGTGGTGTTTGTCGAACAGATCCCCAAGACTTCGGTGGGGAAGTTCGACAAGAAGGTCCTCCGCGCGCAGTTCAAGGACCACGTGCTGCCGTCGCCCTAGCCTCCAATAGTTTGGACAACGCCGTCTCACGATGAAAAAAGTCGTGAAAAACTGAGTGCGCGGGCGCATACTAAGGTCGCGCCGCGCCGCGACGCACCCCCCAAGGAGAGGCCAATGAAAGCAAAAACCTTCGTAAATGCGTTCGCGATTTGCGCGACGCTGTGCGGCCCCTTTACGGTCCCGGCACTCGCCCAGACGACGCCGACCGGTTCGATCACCGGCCAGGTCGAAGATGCCCAGGGAGGGCTCCTCCCCGGCGTCACCGTGACCGCCATATCGCCCTCGTTGCAAGGCGCGCGGACGGCGGTGACCTCGAAGAACGGCGACTACATCATCCCGTTTCTCCCAGCCGGTGAGTACACCGTGAAGTTCGAACTGTCTGGCTTTTCGCCCAAGGCTCTGAGCCTTCGGGTTCAGC
>JANNJB010000843.1:0-2287 GCA_031405615.1 Vicinamibacteria bacterium
CCAAGGAGGGCTCGCTTCGCTCGCCGTTGTCGTCAAGGCCACGGCGGCGGCCGGTAGTTTGATGTCGCGGTCGCGTGGTGCGTTCGTGAGGTCGAGTCGTTCGTGATCCGAGAACGCGCACTTATACAAAGCTGGCCCTGACCGGTCACGGGCCTTGCTGACCGCGGTGATTTGATTCTTCGCCCGCCGCCCCAGGCGGCGCGCGAAACCTCGCGTGGTTGGGCAAGGCCCGCGCCCGGGTCCAGCTTCAAGCTCGTCGTTCCTTAGGCGAGGGGGGCCAGACACGGACCCGGCACCCCCTCGCGCACCCCCGCCGCTCCGCGAATCGCGCCATCGTGGGGGCGCTTTCGCCGGGTGACAGACGAGCGAGCAGCAGCGAGCGACTCTGCTCTGGAGTGGAACCGCGTTTCGCGGTTCCGATTCAGGAATCCGGCACAGCGCACGAGGAGGCGATTCGCAGAGCAGGCCCTACCAAGGTCCACCAGACACGCAGCCGGCCCCCCCGCGCCGCCTGCCGTGCCGCGTTCGCTTCTGGTGTCGCGGTCCCGAGGCCGGGGAGTACAATCGTCGCGAAGGAGATCATCATGAGCATTGTGATTGACGCCGTCTGGGAGAAGGGTGTTTTGACGCCCGAGACACGACTCGATCTGCCTGAGAAGAGCAAAGTCCGCGTCACCGTTGAGGAGGCCTCAAGCGCAAACCTCAAAGGCTGGGCGGCCATCGATCGGCTCATCGGCCTCGCGAATGACACGGGCTCGCCCCTGAAGGATGTTTCAGAGAATCACGACGAGTACCTCTACGGCGAACACCGCTCGTGATCTTTGTCGATACCGGCTTTCTCTTCGCCCTTGTTGATGAGCGTGACCAAAACCACCAGCGGGTAATCGAAGTCGTCGACGAGTATCGGAACCAGGATCTCGAGACCTTCGGCCTGACCACGAACCATGTGGTCGACGAAACAATCACGCTCATTCGGAAGAGATCCCATCGTGATCGGGGCGTTGCTCATGACATCGCCGTCGAAGTCGGCCAGAAGCTCTATGACGGCGTCTTCGGCCGGGTCCACCATGTCACTCCCAGCGAAGAGAGAAAGGCCTTTGAGTACTTCACGCGCCACAAAGACAAGGTCTACAGCATGACCGACTGCATGAGCTTCGTGATCATGGATGCCTACAAGATCACGGAAGCGCTCACCGTCGATGCGGATTTCACCCATCGATTCGTCGCGCGGCCGGGACCTCTTCGCCGATGAGTCTTGCGTGCTCTCCCAGATCGTCCAGCATTGCTGCCGTGCCGTGGACCTCCTGGGTGCGCCCTGGGTGGCTAAGTCGGGACCGGATTTAGCGAACATTTACCTACATGCCCGGTACTACGATTCGGCGCTCGGGATCTTCTTGAGCCCGGATCCTGCTGGGGCCGATATGAACGCCTACCGCTATGGCTCGAACGATCCGGTGAACATGCTCGACCCGAGCGGCCTGGGTGATCATCTCGTTTTCCCTGGTGGCGTGAGCGTCTGCGGCAGAACCGGACAAACCGCAGAGTCGCCTGAGGATTGCGCCTGGCTCGAAGACGAGTACAACTGGAACAACGGAGGGTGGAACAGCAGCTTCTACAGCTACTTCCTTAACAACAACCTCGGCAACCCGCGAGCGAGACAGGCGCGCAACTATTTCGAACGCCCACCAGTGGTGACACCCCCGATCGTCACGCCCCCTGTGGTAACGCCTCCGGATGACGGGTGCCCCGAGGGGTTCGCTGCTACGGGGTGCGGCGACGACGATGTTGTCGACGTAGTACTCGGTGAGGTGGCGGAGAACGCGATCATCGACAGTGCGCAGAAGATCGCAACCGCGGTACCGGGCACCCCCGGCTCTGGTTGTCAGAACGGATGGTCGCGCTGGGGTGAGAACATCAGGATCAACAACAGGGCGGCGATCGGTTTGATCGCAGGGGTGGCCGGCGGCGTAGAAACCGGGCTCATCGGAGGTCGTATCTTGGTCGGAAGCCGGATTGCGCTCGGTGGGACGCGGGTCGCCTCTGCGGGTGGACACGTGTTCGGCCTGTCGCTAGTGTCGGGGGCAGGGTGGTCGGCGCCCGCCTTCAGTTCTGTTGCTGGGCCGATCGGCGCAATTGGGCTAGGCCTGGAGATTGGCAACATCATTGGCTCCGGGATCTCCGCGGCCGGACACGCTTTGACGTGCAGACGATGACGTCGAAACAACCGCTTTCGTCCTGGCCAATGTTCGCCGCTACGTTGCATTGGATTGGCCTTGCGGTTCTAGCG
>JANNJB010000844.1:0-9018 GCA_031405615.1 Vicinamibacteria bacterium
CCGGGGTGGATGTTCCCCGACGCCGCCATGCCGAGACCGCCTTGAAGTCCGGCCGCGATGTCGGTCACGATGTCGCCGAACATGTTCGAGGTCACGATCACCTCGAACTGCTTCGGATCCCTCACGAGCTGCAAAGAGAGATTGTCGACGTACATGTGCGACGCGGTGATCTCAGGGAACTCCACCTTTACTTCCTTGAAAGTCCTCTGCCAGAGATCGTGCGCGTGAATGAGGACGTTCGACTTGTCCGACATCACGAGCCTCTTCCGGCCCGTCGCCCGCGCGAACTCGAACGCATGACGGATGATCCTCTCGACTCCCTTGCGGGTGTTGAGGTCGATGTCGGTCGCCACTTCGTCGGGGGTGCCCTTCTTGAAGTTGCCGCCCATCATCACGTAGAGGCCCTCGGTGTTTTCCCGGAAGACCACGAAGTCGACATCCCCGGGCTCCGCGCCCTTCAGAGGACAAAGCCGGGCGTCGAGGAGTTTCACCGGCCGATGGTTCACGTACAGATCGAGGCCGAAGCGCATGCCGAGAAGGATGTCCACCGCGTGCCGGTTGTCGGGCACCCGCGGGTCGCCCATCGCCCCGAGCAGGATGGCGTCGAAGTTCTCGGCCAGCATGCGGAGGCCGTCTTTCGGCATGGAGACGCCGGTCTTGAGGTACGTATCGGCGCTCCAGTCGAAGGGAGTGAGTGCCAGCTTCCGGCCCGAGGCCGCGGCCACCGCATCGAGGACGGCACACGCCTCGCGGATCACTTCGACGCCGATGCCGTCGCCGGGCACAACCGCGATTCGAAGCCCGGTCATTGCCCTTAAAGCCCCGAACTACCGGACGAAGTTCATGATCCACGCGCCGAGGATCGTGGAGCCGACAAAAGCGGCGAACATCTTGGCCGAGGCGATGGCCCGTTCGCGCGGCGTGTTCTCGGACATGGTGCCCATGGCCACCGACGTGAAGCCGGAGAAGACCAGGAGGGCCACGAGATGCGATTCGAGGAGCGCCATCGCGACTACTTCTTCCGGCCCGCGGCGAGGTCGAAGGCGTCGAGCGCCACGAGGATGTTCAGGAGACCGGCCACCTCGGTGAAGGTGCTCCCGTACTCGAAGGTGTTCCTCGTGATCAGCATGGCATCCTGACCGAGGCCGAGAAAACGGGCGAGGAAGTAGGGCGCGCCCACCACGAGTTGGGCGGTGCTGCGTACAACCGCGAGCGGATCGTCGAAGCCGATGTGGAACTGCAGGCGCGCGCCGTAGAGGACGCCGAAGCAGAACAGACCCAGCGTGCAGATGAAGTAGACGGCGGCGCGGCCGCGGCTCCGGGCGAGCGCGTGTCCCGCGCCGGGCATGAGCAAACCGGCGAAACCGGCGATCCAGGGAAACATTTTCGAGCGAGGGGATTCGGTGATTCTGATCTACGCTTCGGGGTCGTCGAGCGTCCCCATGTCGCCCTCTTTGTGCATGTACTTGATGGCGTGCTTCATCAGGAGCAGGTTCGGGGCCCCGCGCCGGTGCAGTTTGATGGCGCCTTCGTCATACCACTCGATCACGCCTTCGAGCCGCTCCCCGTCCATGGTCACGACGACCATCGGGGTCTTCCCCGCCATCTGCTTGACGAAGTAGAAGGCCTCGGCGGCGGTCTCGACCGGCGGAGCCTTTTTGCGGCTCGCGGACACCGCCTGCCGGGCCGCGGACAGTTCGGGACGAATCAATTTGCGGTTGATCGACATGACGAAAGAAGTTTAGCAGCTGACGAACGCGGGGCACGCCCCGCGTTCGTCATTGCGCAGCGGGCCGAAGCAAGCCCCTCGCATCATGGTTCTGCCCGTGGGACGCGCGGCACGAAAGTGATAGTGGGGGGGCGGGGTTGCTTCGTCGCGTACCAAACGGACTGGCTCCTGCCAAGAAACCCGTGCGAGTACGGCCCATTTCAGGCCGTTTTTCAGTTGGGGTTGGGCCTGAGGATGGAGCGTGGTCGGCGCTGCGGTGGGTCGCAGGCGGCCGGGGCGTTGAGCGCGAGTCACAACAGTCCGTGAGCGAGGTTCGCGCTCAATGAGCCGAGCAAGGAGGCACACGATTCCGAAGTTTCGTAAACGCAGTGCCGACGCGGGAGGCGTCCCCGGCGCCGCGAGCCCACCGCAGTGTCCGGCCACGCGGGCCACCACTACCAAGCCTGCCGAGGATCGCTTCGGAGCTTCCCTCCTCGACGGGCCCATCGCGATGACGACGTGGGGTTTCTCTCACACGTCACGGAGCGCGAAGCCTGCCCTCGGGGACGAAGTCCGTGGACCGACTCGCAATGACGACCTGAAAGCCAGCCGTTGCGCGAGCGGGGCGGGGACTTCGACTGCTTGGCTCGGCGACCTGAAAGCCCACCGTTGCTCGGGCCGAGCTAGGACTTCGCTGCGTGAAGCTCCTTCACCGCGTCGAGGATCGCATTCGCGATGCGCTGCTTGGGCGCCTTTTCGACTTTCACCTGCCGACCATCGGCGTAGAGGAGGTGAACCTCGTTCTCGTCCGCGGAGAAACCGATGTCCGAGCGCGACACGTCGTTCGCGACGAACAAGTCGGCGTTTTTGCGCTTGAGCTTCTCCGAAGCGTACGCGATCACGTCGTTCGTCTCCGCGGCGAAACCCACGAGGATCTGGCCTGCGCGCTTGGTCTTCCCAAGGCCGGCGAGGATGTCGTCGTTCCGGATCAGCGCGATCTGGACTTCTTCGGAGTCCTTCTTGATCTTTCGATCGACCGGCGCGGCGGCGCGATAGTCCGCGACCGCGGCGGCCATGATGACCACATCGGCCTCGGCGGCCGCCTCGTCCATCGCCGCCTTCATCTCACTCGCCGACTCGACGCCGATGAGACGCACGCCCTCGGGCGCTTCCAGGGAAACCGGGCCCGAGACCAGGACCACGGAGGCTCCCCGCGAACGCGCCGCCTCGGCTACCGCATACCCCATCTTCCCGGACGACCGGTTCGAGATGTAGCGGACGGGATCGATCTTCTCCTGCGTCGGACCGGCGCTGATCACGACACGCAGGCGCGCGAGGTCTTTGTGTGCGTCGAGAACGCGCAGAGCGGCTTCGACGATCTCGGGCGGTTCGGCGAGACGCCCTTCACCGACCCAGCCGCAGGCGAGATCGCCGCTCGAGGGTTCGACCAGGTGAATCCCCCGCTTGCGGAGCACGTCGAGGTTCGCGCGCACCGATTCGCTGTTCCACATGTTCACGTTCATCGCGGGGGCGATCAGCACCGGCCCGGTGAAAGCGAGGGCGGTGGTCGAGAGCGCATCGTCCGCGATGCCCTGAGCGAGCTTGGCGATCACGTTCGCGGTGCAAGGCGCCACCACGAACACGTCGGCCTGATCCGCGTAGTCGATGTGGAGGATCGAACCGTTTTCACCCAGGGGGTGGGCGTCGGTAAGGACCGGGGCTTTCGAGTCGGTCTCGAAGGTGAGCGGCGCGACGAACTCGGTCTCGGTCCGGGTCATCACCACGCGGACGCGGTGACCGGCCTTGTCGAAAAGCCGCAGGATCTCGCAGGCCTTGTAGGCCGCGATTCCACCGGTGACGCCGAGGAGAATGCTGGCCATGACCGCCGAAGCCTCGTTTTAGTGCGGACCGGGCCGGGGCTGCTCTGCCGCCTCGGCCCACAGGAGCGACTTAGTCGATGTTCGTGACGCGGGGAACTTCGGCCTTCATCTCCCACGAGACGGCGCCGGCGAGGACTTCTTCGATGGCCACGCGGGTGGGCTTGTAGCTGGTGGTGAGAACGCGGGGCTTTGCTCCCGCCTGAAGCTGCTTCGCGCGCTGAGCAGCCACGATGATGAAGCGGAACTTGCTGTCGATTTCTTTGGGGAGGATGAGATGCTTCATTGGCCTGTCGTTGATAAAGGACGTTGGGACTGAGGTCTTTGGGGGCAATTGATTCTTTCGATCGGGGAACCCTGACAGAGGAGTCGCAGGGTGAGCCCGCCCATGTTCGCGGCGAAGTATAGCGGATGGAGCCGTTTGAGCCCCAAGCCTCCTTAGCCCCGGCCGAGCAGCTCGCCTTCGCGGCGGGTGAGCCGGGCCTCCGCGATCAGGCGCTTGACTTCACCCACCGTGTCATCCAGGCGGTCGTTCACCACCACGTGCTGGAACTCGGCGGCCCGCTCGATCTCGCCTCTGGCGTTTCGGAGGCGTATGGCCAGGGATTCCTCGGACTCAGACCCCCGAGCCATCAGCCGTGCCCGCAGGACCTCTTCGGACGGCGGTTTGAGAAAGATCGAAAGGGCCTGAGGATGCGCCTTCACTATCTGGGCCGCGCCCTGCACGTCGATGTCGAGGACGAGGTCTTTGCCGGCCGAGCGGGCGCGATCGAGTTCCGCGCGCGAGGTTCCGTAAACGCGGCCGTGGACCTCGGCCCACTCTAGGAAAGCGCCCTTCGCGATCAATTCGCGCATGGCCGCGGGGTCGACGAAGAAATACTCGCGGCCGTTCTCCTCTCCTTTGCGCGGCGCTCGCGTGGTGTGTGAAATCGAGAAGAGAAGGTCCGGCACCTCCGCGAAGACGCGCTTCAGGACCGTCGACTTCCCTCCGCCCGACGGGGCCGCGATGATGATCAGAAGGGGCTCGCTCATACCGCGGGATCCGCCCGGAACTGGAGATCATGGAGACGCGCGTAGATGCCGTTCCGCGCGAGCAGTTCGTCGTGGGTCCCCTCTTCCCTGATCTCGCCCTTTTCGAGCACGAGAATCCGATCGGCGCGTCGGACCGTGGCGAGGCGATGCGCGACCACGAGGGTGGTGCGACCCTTCATCAGATTGAAAAGGGCCTGCTGGACCAGGCTCTCAGACTCGGTGTCGAGGGCCGACGTCGCCTCGTCCAGAATCAGGATCGGCGGGTCCTTCAAAATCGCGCGGGCGATGGCGATCCGCTGCTTCTGGCCGCCGGAGAGGCGGGAACCCTTCTCGCCGATCATCGTGTCATACCGGCGAGGCAGATCGAGGATGAAGTCGTGCGCGAACGCCGCGCGCGCCGCACTTTCCACCTGTGAGCCCTCGACGCCCGAAACGCCGTACGCGATATTCGCCCGCACGGTGTCGTTGAAGAGGATGGTCTCCTGCTTCACGAGGCCGATCTGGCTGCGCAGACTGGCGATCGTGACCTCGCGGATGTCGACACCGTCCACGGTGATCGAACCTCCGGTCACGTTGTAGAAACGCGGCAGGAGGTTCAGGAGCGATGTCTTTCCCGAACCGCTCATGCCCACGATGGCCACGATCTCGCCGCGCCGCGCCTTGAGCGACGCGCCCGCGAGCACCGGACCCGAAGTCTTGTCGTACTGAAACGAAACGTTGCGGTACTCGACCACGTCCTTGAAGGGGGCCAGGACTTTCGCATCGGGCGAGTCCTGGATCTCGAAGTGCGTGTCGAGGAGAGCGAAGGCCCGCTCGCCCGCGGCCAGGGCGCCCTGGATCGCCGCGTTCACTTTGGAGAGCCGCTTGATCGGCGTGTAGAGGGCGAAGAGGCCGGCGAGGAAGGAGGAGAAGGATCCGGGAGTCATGTGGCCCTCCTTGATCGCCCACTGGCCGTAGCCGAGCACGAACACGATCGACAACCCGCCCACCGCCTCCATCAGCGGCGGCAGGAACGCGGTGGTGCGGGTCATCCGAAGAGTCACGCCCTGGAGACGCTCGAGCGCCTTCTCGAAGCGGGCCTTCTCGAACGCTTCCATGCCGAACGCTTTCACCACCCGGAACCCGGTGAAGGTCTCCTGCAGGATGTTCGCGATGTCCTTCCACCTCCGCATCGAACTTTCGTTGGAGGAACGAAGGCGGCGGCCGAGACGGATGAGCGGGGTCAAGGCGAGGGGCATGAGCACGAGGGCGATCACGGCGAGGCGCCAGTCGAGATAGAAGAGAAGGATCACCAGACCAATGACGGTGAGCCCTTCCTTCAGCAAGTCGCCCGCGATTTCCCCAAGTGCGGTCTGGATACGCTCCACGTCGGTGGTGAGATGGCTCATCAGGCCGCCGGTCGTGCGCTTCGCAAAGAAGTCGAAGGACTGATCGAGGATGTGGCCGTAGACCGCGCGCCGAAGGTCGTACACCGCCTTTTGTCCCGCTTCCGAGAGCAGGGTGGTGGAGAAATACGCGCCAATGCCCTTGAGGATGTACAGAATGACGATCGCGCTTCCCACCTCGCCAAAGCGGATCTTGTCGATGAGCACGTCGTCGAAGATCGGCTTGATCTGATAGACGAGAGCGGCGTTCGACAGGCCGTAGAGAATCGTGGCCAGCCAACCCGCGAAGATCAGGGCCCGGTGAGGCCGCGCGTAGGTGAGGAGGCGGCTCGCCAGTTCCCACGATGTGGCCTTCGGCCCCGGGACCGCGGCCGAGGACCCCGAAGCTGCGTCTAAGGAAGTGCGCTCACCGGGGGAGGCTCCGCCGCTGGAGGACGACCCTCCCGGGGACACGCTCAGGGGTGCTTGAGAAGGGACTTCAATCAATGCGATGGAGCCGAGACCTTAAGAGTCTAGTTGGTGGGATGGTTTTTCCTGCTACGATCTTTTCCCGGATGAAACTCACTCGACTCGGGATGTTGGCGATGGCGCTCGCCCTCCCCGCCTGCTACGACTTTCACATCGTCGGCCCGGAAGACCCGCCTCCGGTCAAAGTTCCAGGGGCGGTCTCTGTCTCGGTCTTCTACCTTCGTCCGGTTGCCTGCGTGAACACGGGCTCGTCGTGCGCCGGACCGGTCACGTTCCACGCGAGCTGGATGAAGCTCGGCACGAGCCTCACCCTCACTCAGACCAGCGAGCACGCCTGGACGGCCCTCGTTCCCGATGTTCCGGTCAACTACCCGGGCCGCGATCCCTACCGCGTCTACGCGGTCGACCCGTTCCTGCTCGATTCTCCGACTCGCGGGATCTCGGCCGATCGCCTGACCATCGGCGGGCAGAAGGTGGTCCAATTCGAAAACGCGGGCGGCACGCGGGAACAGGGCCTCATCTACATCGACGCCAGCGGCTACGGCCGCTCGCCGCAGTAACCAGGTTCAGCGCGGCCTTCTCAGTATCGCAAGAGCGCGAGCGGCGCTCACCGCCACCTGCTGGTCCCGGTCTTTGGTAAGCGGCTCGATCGCCGCCGCGGCTTCCACGACCCCTGCGGTCGAAAGCGCGTCGCACAGACCAGCGCGGATCTTCGGGTCAGGCTCGCGGAGATAGTCGAGGGCTTCGGGAAGGGCGCGGGCGCCGAGTTCCTCCACATAGCCGCGAGACTGACGGGCGCGATCCCGCGACCCCGCGAGGCCGAGAATCACCGTGTCGATGAACGCCCGGTCGCCGAAAAGAAAGATCGCGAAAGCGTACGCCGCGCGGAGTTCCTCATTCTTTTCGCGCTGAAAGTCGCGCTTGAACCGGCCCTCGTTACCTTTGTCCGCGAGCCGGGCGAGAGCCTCGACGCTGGCGCGCCGTCGCCGCGGCTCGGCCTCGAAAGCGAGCCTCTGGAAAAGAGAACGATCCTTGGGCAGGGCGATCTGGGCGAGCGAGTCGAGGGCGAGAAGGCCCTCCTCGGAATCGGGAGACCTCTCGAAATGCGCGCGCAGATCCCCGGCCGCGTCCCCTACCTTGAGCCGCCCGAGGCCCGAGAGAGCCCGCCGGCGCACGTTGGCGGACGGGTCCTTGACGAGGCGAGCGAGCGCTTCGCCGTCGGCTGAGGTTCCGACTTTCACGATCGCGGTGACCGCGGCGGCGCGGACGTCCGGCACGGCATCTCCGAGAGCGGCGACGAGATCCATCGCGACCTCGGTCCCGCCGAGGATGCCGATGGCCTCGGCCGCGGACTCCCGAACGCTCAGGTCGGAGTCCTTGAGAAGAGCGGCAAGCGAGCGGTAGACCTCGAAATCGACGGCCGCCTTGAGCAGGGGCTCCGGCTTGTCGCGACCGTCCGAGAAGATCGAAAGGAATTTCGAGGACCGCGGACGATCCCGGTGCGTGTAGATCTCGACCACGCCTTCGATCGACTCCAGGCGGACCCGCGCCAGGGCGTCGCCCATGAAGACCACCATCGACGGGACGCCTGCGAGGTCACGCAGCGAGGCGATGGACCTTAGAACCGCGAGACGAACGTCGATATCCGGATCCCGAACCAGGGCGGCGAGCCGCGGCAGAGCGTCCTCGGCCTTCGATCGGCCGAGGTCCGTGGCCGCCTTGCGCCGGATGCTCGCGTTGGCGCTGCGCAGGCCATCCGGGGGAGTCTCGGCGGATTCCTGCGCCGAAACCGCGGCCCGCGCGTCCAAAGCAGGAATGCCCATGAGGAAGATCGACAGGACGGCCCTTGCTTTCTTCATGACGGGGAGGATAGCGAACGTATGACGCCGCACAGACATGCGCATGAACAAGGACGTGTAGGAGAATGTCCGGCATGTTGAGATTCGCCGTCGGGCTTTACGCCCTAGCTGTGCTGGCGACCCCCGCCAACGTCGCAAATGCCGC
Organism: Vicinamibacteria bacterium; assembly: GCA_031405615.1. Classification (GTDB taxonomy): domain Bacteria; phylum Acidobacteriota; class Vicinamibacteria; order Fen-336; family JAGNNV01; genus JAGNNV01. Next base: position 8,475 of record JANNJB010000844.1, read on the forward strand.
AGTCTCGGGCGAAGCGCCCGTAACCCTCGCCCGCGTCCCGTCCGATGTCGCCATCTTTCCTCTCGATCAGTTGAAGCCGGGAATGAAGGGCATCGGCCGTACGGTCTTCGCCAACCAGAAACTCGAGACCTTCGAGGTCGAGATCATCGGCGCGCTCGAAAACTCCGCTCCCAAGCAGACCATGGTGATGGCGCGGCTCAAGGGAGGCCCGCTCGCGCAGACCGGCGTCATCGCCGGAATGAGCGGATCGCCGGTTTACATCGACGGCAAGCTGCTCGGCGCGGTGGCGTTTGGCTTCGGCTTCTCGAAGGAAGCGATCGCGGGTATCACGCCCTACGTTGAGATGACGGGTTTCTCGCGCCTCGATGACATCATGTTGCGCGCCTCCACGTCGCCTTTGGATTCCGCGATCCGCCCGGTCCCGCTCCGGATGTCGGAGTTGCCCTGGCCCCTCGATCCGACGACCCTCGTGACAAATCCAGCCCCGCCAACCCCGCCCGTCAAGCCCGAACCCCCACCCGCCCCCACACCCGCTCAGCTTCTG
>JANNJB010000845.1:0-2256 GCA_031405615.1 Vicinamibacteria bacterium
GGGTTTCTCAGCAGCGAATTTACGGACTTCGTCCGTGACTTTGGTGAGAAACCCCGCCTCCGTCACCCCTGCGAACGCCGGGGTCTATGCGGACCGGAAAGTGCCTAATATGAGGTGTTTTGGGGGTTGTTTCTTGGCAGGAGCCATCAAACGACTGGCGACGAAGCAAACCCCGTCCCCCAGCTATGCGCCCGCAGAGCGGCCGGCGCCCTACTTCGCTACGACCCCGCCCTTCATCACGAACTTCACGTCTTCGAGCACGCGGATGTTCTGGAGGGGATCGCCGCTTACCGCGATCAGGTCGGCCCACTTGCCGGCCTCGATGGTGCCGACCTTGTCCGAGATCCCGATGAGGTCGGCCGCGTACTGCGTGGCCATGCGGATCGCTTCCATCGGGGGGACGCCGAGCTGATCGACGAGGATGCCAAAGTCGCGCGCGTTGCGCCCGTGCGGGAAGACCGCGGCGTCCGTGCCGTAAGCGAACTTGACCCCGGCCTCAAAGGCCTTCTTGAGGTTTTGGCGCTGCACCTTGCTGATCTCCATCGCCTTGTCGATGCCGTATTGCGGGACGCCGTTCTCCTTGCCCTCGTTCAGGATGAAGTCGAGAGTGTAGAGAGTGGGCACCATGTAGATTCCCTTCTTCTTCATCAAGGCGATGCCTTCATCGTCGACCAGGCTCCCGTGCTCGATCGAGGCCACTCCGGCCCGAACCGCGTTCAAGATGCCCCTGGCCGCGTGCGCGTGAGCCGCCACCTTCTTGCCGAGGCGAGCCGCCTCTTCGACCACGGCGCGGATCTCCTCTTCGCTGTACTGCTCGTGATGAACAGAGTCGCCCGAAGAGAGCACGCCTCCACTCGCCGTGATCTTGATGAGGTCGGCCCCGAACTTGATCTGTTCGCGGACGGCCTGGCGCAGGTTCTCCACACCATCCACGATCTGCGCGTAGCCCCGCAGGGGAACATCGGGGCTCCAGCCGTTGATGTCCGCATGTCCCCCGGTCATCCCCAGGCCCCGGGTCGCGGTGTAGATGCGCGGACCCGGGAAAAGCCCCTCGTTGATAAAGCGCCGGAGCGCGACCTCGGCATAGCTGCCCGAACCGACGTTGCGGACGGTGGTGAAGCCGGCCTCGAGTGTGATCTTTGCGTGCAGGGCTCCCCACAACGCCTGATGCGCGTCGGTCTCCTTCAGCATCTGGGTGTCGCCGCCGTCGCCCGGCGTGCCCGCAATATGCTCGTGGCAATCCATCAGGCCGGGAAGCACGGTGTGTTTCGACCAGTCGATGATGCGGGCGCCCTGCTGCAAGGCGGCGCTGGCCGGCCCGCGCAGGATGCTTTCAATCACTTCGCCGCGCACGACAATGGTCACGTTCTCGATCGGTGGCCTGCCGGTTCCGTCGATGAGCTTTCCCGCCCTGATCAGGGTGACCTGGGCGGGGGAAGCAGCCGGTGAGGCCGCGAACGCGGAGGAAAGGACGAGGGCGGCATAGAACATCGGGGATCAAGCTCCTGTGGGTCAAACTGAATCGTCAGGATGATAACGGCGACCATCTCTGCCTCGAAGGACTGAGCCGGCCGTCGGGGGAAGGTTGCGGGGCGCACCGAGGACCCGTTAAAACGGCCTCGCCCCGAACCCGGATACCCGAAGACGCTGTTTGACCTCTCGTCATCCCGGCGCAGCTCAGTCCGTTCGGGAGCGGAAGCCGGGACCCAGCACGAACTCCCGTTGCCGATCGCGAAGTTCACGTTCACGAACCATCGCGGGAGGTCACGGACGTCGCCGAACGTCGCGGATGGAAACGGGGGTTCGCGCTAGGCCCCCGCTTTCGCGGGGGTGACGGACCGGAGGGGACGGCCGCGGTCCGTCATTTAAGCAGCGAGGCGCCGAAGGATTGCGGCGGCGGCTTCGTGGGTGCCTAACGAACCACCCACGTCGACCGTGGTCTCCGAGGCGCGCACCGCGTCCGCCACCGCCGTCTCGATCCTCGCTGCCTCTTCCTTGAAGCCGAGGTGGTCGAGCATCAGGGCCGCCGTCAAGATCGCGCCAATGGGGTTCGCGATGTTCTTCCCCGCGATGGGCGGCGACGAACCGTGCACGGGTTCAAAGAGCGAGATCTTGCCGGGGTGGATGTTCCCCGACGCCGCCATGCCGAGACCGCCTTGAAGTCCGGCCGCGATGTCGGTCACGATGTCGCCGAACATGTTCGAGGTCACGATCACCTCGAACTGCTTCGGATCCCTCACGAGCTGCAAAGAGAGA
>JANNJB010000846.1:0-11485 GCA_031405615.1 Vicinamibacteria bacterium
CATCATCGCGCCGACGCGGGTGCGACCGCTGCTCGTGCTGAAACCGGGCGGCCGGGGCGATGTCACGACGTCACACGTGGTCTGGTCGTTCAACGATGGCCCCGATGTACCGACGCCCGTGACTGACGGCACATACACCTACGTGATCAACGACCGCGGGATCATGTGGTGCCTCGACGCGAAGACCGGCAAGGAGGTCTACGGCCAGCAGCGGTTGCGGCCCGGGACCTACAGCGGGTCGGCGGTCCTCGCCGACGGCAAGATCTACATCACCAACGAGGACGGACTCACCAGTGTGGTGAAGGCGGGGCCGACCTTCGAGATCCTGTCCGAGAACCCCTTCGAGGACTACAGCCTCTCTTCGCCCGCCATCTCGGATGGGCAGATCTTCTTCCGCACCACCGGCGCCCTCTGGGCGATCGGTAAGCGAACAGCATCGAGATAGCATCCGGCTTCTTGGAGGGCGAGACAGCATGAGCGCTCAGGGCGGGACGTCCGCCGCGACGGACGACGCCCGCGTGCTTCGATATGTGGGCGCCCTGGCCGCCTTGTCCGCGGTTTGGTCTTTGTGCTTCGCCGGCTATGCCGCCTTGCAGCAGGGCTGGACGACCGATGAACCGGTTCACCTTCAGTGGTCCGAACGTTTCTGGCACGAAGGCGAAACGGAACGGGATTCGGCGCCTCGCTACGACTCGAAGACGCCGATCCATGTTCCGAATGCCCTGGCCCGAAACCTCGCCGATCCCGACCGCTCCGACGATGAGGCGTCGCGGCTCGGATCGCGGCTGCCGCAGCTTGCCTGGTTGTTGTTGCTGTATGTGGGCGCGGCCGGCCTGGGATCACGACTCGGCGGTCCCCTGGCCGGGCGATTTGCCGTCCTGATCGCGTCACTCGATCCGAACCTGACCGCTCACGCCAGCGTCGTGACCACGGACATCGCCTTCGCAAGCGCCACCATTTTGGCGCTGTGGGTCGCGGTGGCGTATCGACAGGAGCCATCTGCCGCCAAGGCGAGCGCTCTCGGAGTGTTCGTCGGCATTGCCCTGATCGCGAAGTTCTCCGCGGTCCTCCTGGTCCCCTTGGCATTGGGGACGGCCTTCTGGCCTTCGCGCGCCTCGAGACGCCGGGCGATCCTCGGGCTTGCGGTCTGCGCAAGCTGCGCCTGGTTGACTCTCGGCGCCGCGTATCGGTTCGATCGGATTGGCGCTCCCTTGAGTACATCCTCCTGGAAGTCGCATCTTTTTCAAAGGGTCGCCGCGGAAGCTCCCCGGCTGCCCGCTCTCTTGCCGATGTCGTTCCTGGAAGGCGTGGACCGAAGCCGCGAGCGCGACGCGACCGTCGCCTGGCGGATCGCCATCGCCGGACAGGTGAGCGAGAAGCCTCTCTGGTTTTTCTTCATCCTGGGCTGGCTCTTCAAGACCCCGGTCGTGCTGATTCTGGCGTCCGTCCTGTGCCTCCCCTGGATATTCCGGCAGGCGCGCCACCGACCGGAGATCGCGTGGCTTCTCGCGCACCAGACCGTCAACCTGCTCTTCTTCTCGTTGGCCTTTCGTACCCAGCTCGGCTACCGCTTCGTGCTGATGATCGTCCCGGTCACCGCGGCGCTCGTGGCCGCCGCCCTTGGCTCCCGGTTCCGTGGCGCGGGCGCCATGGCCCTGGCGGGCACGCTCACCGCGCTTTCGGTCGCCGAGACCGCGCCCTTTTGGGGTGATCCGCTCGCGTTCAGCAGCGCGGTGGTTCAGCCAAAGAAGAAGGCTTATCTATTCCTGGCCAACTCGGACATCGACTGGAATCAGAACCGCGAGCGCTGGCTTTCCGCCGCGAAGGATGCGGGGCTTCCAGACAATGGTGTTCTGAACCCCCCTGACCTGCAGCTGGGTTTGAACGTGGTGCAGACGAGTCGCATGGCTGGTGTCGTGCCGGGCGACACGTTCCGGTGGGCGCGCAAGAACCTCGAGCCGCGGGCCGTAGCAGGGTGGACCCACCACTTCTTCGACGTCAAAGAAGAGGAATATGACCGATTCCTGACTCAGGAACGCACCCTTCAACCGACGCCCGGCGCCGAACAGATGTGTGGCCTTTCGGCGGCCGGACCGATGGATGCCCCTGGGATCGGACTGCCTTACCAGCGCAGGGACTCGCCGGTCAACGGTCGCATTTCAATCCTGTGCGTGGCGACGAGAAAGGGCGCTGATGTCGCAGCCCATGCCGAAACGGGGCGGTACTATTTCGCTCCGGCGGTGCGACCGGATCTGGACGTCCTGCTGGTGCAGGGACAGCGAATTCAGTTTCGACTCGTTCCCGGGGTCCATACTTTTGCGATCAGGGAGATACCGTTTCGCCGGGCCTCCCTTCCGTATCAGCTCACCGCATCCTTCTCCGCAATGCGCTACGGCGCGATCCTGAAGATCATTCAACTCGACGCTAAAGACGTTCCAGAGGATTCCGGTCTCCTGGTCTGGTTCCGGCCACCCGTCAGCGTGAACCTTCCGTAGAGACGCCAGTCGACGCGGCGATCGCGAAGAGCTTCGTCTGCGTATTCAGGAAGATCGCTCCGTTGGCGGGGGTGATCGTGCCGTAGACCGCGCTGCCCATGTTGGTCTCCGCGAGGACCTTCTTCTCGCGACCGTGGGCCATCACCGCGACGTCGCCATCCTCGTCCGTGATGTAGACCTTGCCGTCGACCACGAAAGGCGAACCCCAGACCGCGGCGAAGAGATCATGCATCCAGATCTCCTTCCCGGTTTTCTCGTCAAGGCAGCGCAGAAAGCCGCTGAAGTCCGCGATGTAGACGAGGCCGTCCACGACCGCGGCGGTCGATATGGTGCGGCGGATCTTCTCGGCCTGAAAGACCTTCCCGGAGATCGTGATGTCTCCGCGTTTCGTGGCGTCGATCGCGTAGAAGTTGCCCACGCCTTCTCCGTACTCGGGATCCTGGCCGTTGCCGATGTAGACACGGTCGTTCGCGATGACGGGCGTCGCGATCAATTCGTTCCTCGTCTTCGGCCACACGGCGTCCTTCGGGTTCGTATCGAACTCCCACAGCTTGAGGCCGGTCTGCGCCTCGAAGCCTCTCACCCATCCATCGCCCTGCGCCGATACCACCTGGGCCACATCTCCGATGACACCCGCGGCGGGCGGTGACCACTGCCCGTGGAGGACACGCTCTCCCGCGGAGTTGTCGCTCCACACGACTTTGCCCGTCGCCTTGTTCACCGCGACGATCGATGGGGCCTTGGGGGACGGAAGTTTGACGTGGCTCTCATCGTGGCCGTTCGACGTTCCGACGAAGACGAGATCGCCCAGACCCGTGGGCGAGGAGTTGGCGAGATTGTGCGGAAACACGCCGAGGTCCTTGATCATGTCGAGGGCCCAGATCACCTTCCCGTCAAGGGCGTCGAGACAGAACAACACAGCTCGGTTGCTGACGTAGTAGAGACGGTTCCCCTCTACGAAGGGTGAGGACGCGATGCCCTGGAGAGGCCAGTCGTTCGCCTGACCCGACTCGAGCTTCGCGTGAGTGTGTTGCCATAAGAACTCACCGGTGGTCTCACGAAACGCCATCAGGACGCCCCGGTCGCCGGTCTGTTTCGGGTCTCGGGGATTCTCGTTGTTGGTCCCCACGAAGACTCGTCCGCCGGCCACCACGGGATTCCCGTAGCTGTGATCACCCAGCTCCGCCACCCACTTGATGTTCTTCTTCGTCTCGGCGTCCCACTCGATGGGCAGGCCCTTCATGGCCGAGACCATGTTCCGCCCAGGCGTTCCTCCCCACATGGGCCAGTCCTCGGACGGAGCGGCTGAGGTGACCTCGCGAGACATGACGGCCGCGGCAATCAGGGCGAGGCTTGAAGAAAGCAGGATTCGGATCAGGAACGCGTCGGTTTTCACGCTCCGAGAATAGGCGATCGAACGTGACCGCCCGATCCCCCCTGCTCAGCGGGCGCCGAGATCGAGGCGAAGGCCGGCGCGAACGAGACGGGGCGCGCCGATGGTGATAACACCCGCGCGTCCGACTTCGTAGCGCTGGTCGAAGACGTTCTCCGCGGCCACGAACACTTCCAGAGACTTCGTGACGCGTCTCGAAGCGAAAAGATCCAGCAGCACGTAGCCGCCAAGGGGAAGCTGGTTCAAGTCGTCGTCGAACTGCTCGCCGCTGATGCGGCCCTGCAACGACACGGTGAGGGGATCCTTCGAATAGCGCGCCTGGAACGTCGCGTGGTGTCTCGCCACCTGCGGCAAGCGCAGTCCCTCGAGCACCCGGTTCGCGGAGAAGTCCAGAACCGTCGAGCCGACTAGAAGGTATCCAAGGTTCATCGAGACCGCACTCGCAATCCGCAGCTCGCCCTCGACTTCCACGCCGCGCGAACGCGTCCGGCCCAGGTTGAGGCGTTGGCGGGTGATGAGTTCGGGCGTCTGCTGAAGGGTCACGTTCGCGATGGGCCCCTCGAGTTCGCTCCAGAACGCGGAGCCGCTCAGGAGGAACCTGCCTTTCCATCCCGAAACGCGCGCGCCCGCCTCGCCGCCGGTCAGACGCTCGGCCAGCAGGCCCTCGTTCGCCTGGGTCACGACGCTTCCCACCCGGAATGAGCGATACAACTCGTTGAGTGTGGGCGCGCGAAATGCCCGATACGCGGAGGCGGTCAGGCTGAATCGTGGGTCGATTCGGTAAAGCAGGCCCAGGCGGGGACTGAACGCGGTTTCGGCTCGCTGCGGGAAAGCGCGGGCCAAAGTGACGTTGGTCGAGAGCGGCGTGGTGGCGCTGCGTCCCTCGAGATTGCGCCAGCGGTCGGCCCGGGCGCCGAGCGTGAGGACAAGCCGGTTGCCCGCGACGATCGTGTCCTGAGCGAACAACGCGATCATCCTCTCGCGACCGGCGGCGGTGATCGCGGTTGTATCGCGGCCGCCGCTCACCACCACTTCGTCACTGTGCCCGGAAACATCGCGAAACTCCGCCCCCGCGACCAGGTTGTGATGCCGTCCCGCGTGCTTCGACCACTGAAGGGAGGCGCCGAACTGTCGCGCGGGTGTGATCTGGCGCCTGGTGAGCGATTCGCTGTTGCGTCCTGCCGCGACCGCCGAAAACGTCTGGTTGTACGTCTGGGAGCTCAGATACGAGCGGAAGGCGAAGCGGCCGGCTCCTTGAACCTCGAACTCCGCACCCGCCGAGAGATGCCTCAACGAGGTGTCGTTGGTCTGCAGCGGTGTGCCGTTCTCGCGCGACTCGTTGAACAGCGAACCGCGGATGAAAAGCCGCCTCTCCGCACGGGCTGCTTCGGCGAGACGCAGGTCGAGGGTCTTGTATGTAACCCCTGCCTTCGTGTCGACAACACCACGCTGGGTCTTGTCGACGATGACGTGTCCATCCGAGTGAAACAGTTCTCCCGCAACCTGCGCGGTCACAGGCCCGATCCTCCTGCTGCCGAATATCGATCCCACCGCCGAATCCTGGCCGCCGTACGACAAGTCCGCGGAGAGGACGTTCGCAGCGCTCTCGCGCGGGATCAGATTGATGACGCCCCCAAGCGCATCCGTCCCGTAAAGGCTCGACGCCCCGCCACGGACCGTCTCAACGCGGTCTATGGACAAGCGGGGCGTTCGGCCCCAGTACACCCAGCCGCCGAATGGATCGTTCATGGGAATGCCGTCGCTCAGGACCGCGGCGCGGCTGGCCCCGCTCGGACCCACGCCGCGAAGCGAAACCCCCTGCGCCGTTGGGTTCGCGGTGCGGCTGCCCGAACGACGGAAGAGAGAGAAGCCCGGGATCTGACGCAGGGCGTCATCGAGGGTCCACGCCGCGGCGCTGTGAAGATCGTCACGCGACACGAGGGAGACGCTTGCCACGGTGTCGCTCACCCGCGTGGGCCGCCGTTCGGCGGTCACGGTGATCTCCTCCCCGAGCACAATCGGTGCCGCCGGATCCTTCGCGACCGTTGCGGGCGCGGCCGCGGGAGCCTGTTCCCCGCGGGGAGCGGCCGAGCATAAGAACGCGCCGAGGAGGAGATGGATCACTTCGCTCCGTGCTCGTGTTTCTTCGTCTTGAGCTTCAGTTCCTCGGCGGTCAGCGGACGCGTCTTGAAATCGAACCGGAGCATCTCGGCCGGCTGAGACCCCGCGTTCTCGAGAGCCAAACGCTCATTGGCGCCCAGCCATTCGGTGTGGCCGAGCGCTATCTTGAGCGGAGACTGAGCCCCCTCTCCGCGCGCGGAGATGAAGTCGAGGTCGGCGAGAGCCACGAGGAGCGCGGGCTCTCCCACCTTCGTGGCGATGGTCACAGTTTTGCCGGCCACGCCGATCAGACGTCTGATCCTCACCTGCTCATTGTCAAAGTGAACCTTCTCGACGTTGTCCCCTTCCGAGTTTGGTTCGCGGAAGAATCGCCCCTTTAGACTCATCTCGTTTTTCGGCTCGGTCTTGAATTCCACTCTAAGGAACTCGCTCGGCAACGGTGAGGTGTTCACCACCTCGTGCAGCTCCTGAATCCCGAAGTAGATCCGGAAACTCCCGGCCACAGTCGCGGCCCGGGTGACCGCGCCGTACTCCTTGTCGAGGTGGTTGAAAACCACCGGCCCTCCGTCATTCAGGTAGACGTACGCCGCGGCGGTGGGATTGTGGTCGTGGGCGGGGATTCGCTCGTGCGGTGCGTAGCGGACCCGGACCACTCTCACCCACTCGTTCTCGGACTGCAGCCTATAGGCCTGGGGCGCCACCACGAGCGCGTCCTCGCCAAGGCCGGGGGAAGGGGCAAGCGCGGCGGTCGCCAACAGATTGAACATCATCGCCAACCGGGTCATTTTCATCACAAATCTCTCATCCTTTCGGGAAACTGTCGCGGCCGTATCCGGCGCTTCAGACTTACAGACGGGAAGAGGCGTCAAAGGACGCAGGAACAGGTAAGTTTCCCCTCCCATGCTCACGCAGACCGCGACACCCGCTTCGAGCGAACTTCTCCTCGGCGAACTCAGGGGCGATCTGCGGAAGTTCATCGCGCGGCGGGTCCAGAACCACGCCGACGTGGATGACGTTCTCCAGGAGGTCCTGATCAAGATCCATCGTTCGGCCGATCGGCTGAACGACGAGAACAACCTCTTCGCGTGGGTGTATGCGATCGCCCGGAACGCGATCATCGACCATTACCGCAAGCTGCGGCCGACCGTCAGCCTCGACGGTGATATCAACAACCCGATCGAGCTTCCCGAGGAACCGCCCGAGGCGGACGCCCTTGGCGAAATCGCGGATTGCCTGCGCCCCTTCCTTCAGCACCTTCCCGAAAAGTACCGCGACGCAATCGTGCTCACCGACCTCGACGGCATGACCCAGGGCGACCTCGCGCTGAAACTGGGCCTCTCAGTTTCCGGCGCCAAGTCGCGGATTCAGCGTGCGCGGGAACACCTCAAGGGGATGCTCCTCGACTGTTGTCGCCTCGAGTTCAACGCAAAGGGACGCGTGGTGGGCTACGAGTGCAAGGATCCCGGGCGCTGTCAGCCCTGACCACGAACCGTGGTTCGTGAGCGGATCAGCGCCCACCCGGCCCCGCGAACTCGTCACGAGGGTGCAGGTCGCGATTCACCTCGCCCGTCGATTTTGAAACCACCGTCGATTCCCTGGCGATTCGCTCAAGGTCCGCGATGGTTTTGGACCCGATCCTCCGGGCAAGGGGCTCAATTGCGGCGGCGGCGAGTTCGGTTGGAATCGGCTCATTCGAGCCGACGAGAAAGTCGGTGAAGAAGGCGCGAGCGTAGGGAAACGCTTCCGCCACGCTGCGCTTGATCCTTTCGGTGGGCGCCCAGGTCACGAACAACCCGCCGGGAAGCAGCCGGCTACGGCAGAGTTCGAAGAATTCGACCGAGTAGATGTTCCCGCTCCAGGCCGCCCAAGGGTACAAGGCGTCGATCTCGATCACGTCGAAACGCTCGGCGCTGGTGTTGAGGCCGCGTCTGCCGTCCTCGAAACGAAGGAGGAGTCTTGGGTCTTCGAGGAGAACGTTGAGCTCGGGGAACTCATGTCGCGCGGCGAGGCGGCGCAGTACCGGGCCCTGAGCGGGTGCTATCTCATAGACGATCGCCCGCTTCACTTCCGGCCGCCCCAAAGCCGCCCACGCGGTGTTTCCCGAACCGAGACCAATCACCGCGACCTGGGCCGGGTCCGGATGAAGGCCCACCGCCAGAGCGCCCAGCAGCGTGTGCGTGCCGCCATAGGGCAACTCGGAATGCCCCGCCCCGTTGACCGACAACCGGTAGCCGCCGACTTTGTTTCGAATCAGACCGACCACGGCGGCGGAGTCTTCTTCGAAAACGGACGCCTCGCGCGCGCGTGCATGCAACTGACGCCACAAGACACCGTTCTCGGGCACGAGAAAGATCCCGAAGCCGACGAGGACGATCGCCAGAGCCGCCGCGAGGACGCGTCGACGACGGATCGCCACGGCCGCGCAGATCGCGGACGTGGCGAAGGTGAGCATTCGAAGGGTGCCCGAGGTCCCCAGCCAGTCGAGTGCGAACAGGCCCACGGCGAGACTCCCAAGAAGGCTGCCGGCGATGTTTGCGGACTGAAGCAGCCCGGTCCGACGCGCTGCCCCTGAGGCGTCCAGCTGAACCGCCCGCTGCAGGGCCCCGAAGGAAACTCCCATCGCCACGGTCGCAGGGAGGAAAAAGAGCGAAGGGAGAACCAGAAATGAAAGCAAAGTGTCGCTATCCGCCGAAGGCCCCAGGCGACCGCGATAACTCGCCATGCGCCAGATGAGCGAGTTCACGCCGGGCCAGGTTTCGGGAGCGAAGGCCACGAGCAGGATCGCCCCGAGCGCCCAGGTGATCACGAAGGCCTGACAGACCGCGAAGGCGATCATCGGATCCTTGGGCCGGAGGGGCACCAGCGCGCCAAGCGCCAGGCCCAGCAGGTACAAACCCAGCACGGTCCCGAAGGTGAATGCGGTCCCCTTGAGGGTGACGTCGATAACGCGGAACCAGGTCATCTCCAGGCCAAGCGCCACGAAACCGCTGGTGGCGAAAAGGAAGGTCCAGAAGCCGACCGCGGGCGCCGACCCTGCCGAAGGGACATGCGCTGGCTCGCTCAGGGAGGTTTCAGGAGCGTTGAAACGCAGGCGGTGCAGAACGAGCGCACCAAGGGCGACCACGCCGTTGAGCCCCGCCGCGATCAGCGCCGCCGAGGAGAGCGAGCCCCATTGCAGGAGCAGCCAGGGCGTCCCAACCGCTCCAATCGCGGAGCCAAGAACATTGACTGCGAACAAGCGAGTTACCGCGCGGGGGGCTTCGTGGGATTCAAGGACGGTGGCTCGCACCAGGAGAGGCAGGGAGGCCCCCATCAAGATCGTGGGCGGCAGAAGCGCCGCGAATTGAACCAGGGCGACTCTGGTCAGATCTGTCATCCACGGTGAAAGCTGGTGGTACAAGACGTCGTAGTACAGGAACGGCGAGAGTCCTCCGAGAAGGCACAGGAGGGCTTCGGCGCCGGCGAACCACTTCAATGCCGTCCGCGGCGGCAGCCGGTTCGCGATTCGGCCGCCAAGCTCGGACCCCAGTCCCAGGCCGAGCATAAAAGCGCTCACCACGATCGCCATCGAACGAACACCTACGCCGGCGCTCAGCGAGAGGATCCTCTGCCATACGACTTGATAAACGAGCGCGGCCGCGCCGCTCAGGAAAAAAAGCGATACGAGCACTCTCGAAGCCGCCGGGGAAGACAACACGCCGGACAGCCTACATAAGATGCCTCGGCGGGCGCAGCGCCCGCGCCGAAGAGGCGCCCGATGGCTTTCCAAGATGCGCAAGGAGGAGACGCTCGAGTCGGAGTTCGCCTTCGAGTTCGAGCAGCCCGCGTTCCTGACCCTGGGGAGCGGTTACGAGGAGCGGCCGCGTTTTTCGGGCGGCGCTTACCAGTCCATCCTCCGGGTGAAGCAGGAAGACGTGGCCAAGTCGGGCGGCGGTCCCGCGGACGAAGAGTAGGACGAGCGGACGCCCATCATGGGTGGGAGGGCCCGCCCGTGACTGAGGCGACAACTCCACCCTCGGCGCGCGCGACCCTCTCGCCCCGGTTCCGCTTTCCAAGCTGCTTGAAGACTTGAAGAGAGACGGCCTGCGCGCCGCGGCTTTCGAACCGGCCCTTCGAGGTTTCCCAGCCGATCCGCCGGTAGAGCCCGGCCATGTCCAACGCGTCCTTCACTTCCGGCGCCGCCGCCACCTCGAGGGCGTGATGGAGTTCGTGCCCCAGGGCCGCGATGCGCTCCGGTTGCGGCAATCGCATTGCATCGAGCCGGATCAGGAGATAGCGGTTGGCGGTGTCGCCCGACAGGAACACCATCGTGGACTTCGGGCCTACGAACACTCCCGGCATGGAGTCCGTGAGATAGACCACCAGGTCGGTCCTCTCAATCTGTTCGAGAAGGTCCTCCACGATCGCGGAGTGTTCAACGGCATCCTTGAGGAGCGTGATCGCGCCGGCGCTGAGCGGCCGGGTGCGCGACCAGGCCGACCACGGTGACGCCGTGGGCACGGGCTCGGGCGGCGCCGCAGCGGCGCTGAGGGGGGAGAGCATGAGGCAAACCGCGATGAACGTGTTTCGCATGACCCTGGTCCTCCTTGGATGGGTTATGCGAGTAGACGCGCCCCGATCTTTGAAGGTTTCGTGACTGACCGCGCCCGGAGCGGGCGCGCGACGCCTAGGGCCGTGCACGGTTTCACGATCTTGGACGGCGCTACAACGCCGAGCAACCAGCGCGACCAAAGCCCGTGGCGCAACCATGCGCTTTCGATCGCGACCCGTCTTCTACTTGATGAATGCGTGGTAGCACGCAAAGAATTTTTTAAGACGCGCCTTCTGACCCCATCAAAGGAAATGAATCGGCCGTGCGAAATCGGGAAACCGTCCGGTCGTGGGATCTCAGAACCCCAGCCGCAGCTGGATCGACGGATAGACGCGCTTCGCGTCCTTGAAGCGATTGCCCTCCCGCGGATCGAAGGCAGGGATGATCACGTCCGCGGCGATGATGAAGCGCATCCGGTGCAGCCGAAGGAGTTCCATGCCCGCCTCGATGTGTGCCCCCGTACCCTCCTTGTCATCCACCCACACCATCCCGGCCCCTCCCCCGATAAAGGGCGAAGACGGCCCGTCGGAGAACAAGTACGCGCCCCCCACGCCGAAGAACCCCGCGCCTGAGCCCGATTCGCCCCACTTCCCTGTGCCCTGCAGTGTGAGGTCCACACGCCAGTTCGCGGTTTCGCGGGTGTAGGCGGAGTAGAAGCCGCCCGGGAACGCCGGCGCGCCAATGGTCCAGTGACGTTCGCTCGGCAACTTCTTCGGTTCGGTCGTTTCCACGTCGACCACCGTTCGCATGCGCGCGGTCGAGGCCACGCTCTTTCCGGAGACCAGCGCATCGACCAGACGAGAGATGACGACGTCGGCCTCTTCGATACCGGTGGCGGCGAGGTTCACCACGTGCGCGGCCGAACCATCGCGTGCCGTCTCTTCG
>JANNJB010000847.1:0-5337 GCA_031405615.1 Vicinamibacteria bacterium
GGGGGCGCGGGGGCGGGCTCGGACACGTACGAGGGTTCTCCCTCGACCTGAACCTGACCATCATGATCACCAGGCGTATCGACATGAGAATCGGGGGGGCTCGCGATCGGACCTTGAGCGATGGTTTTGTGACCGTTGTTCTTGACGATGGAACAACCCAGACGGGCAAACGCGATGATCTCGCATACGTGGGGCGGGCCGACATCGGCATGCGTCTCGGCCGCGCGCGGACGTCGATCTTCGTGTCCTACACCACTCGTGACTCTCAGTTCTTCTCCGACTTCGGCATCCAGGGATTCCAGGCCGGTGCGAGAGTCGAGTACGCTCCCCAAGGATCCCGCTAGCGAATGTCCAGCATCTTTCAGACGAAAACCGTCGACCAGCTGATCGCAGGCTCCGGCCCTCCAGGCGCGGGACTCAAGCGGACGCTCACCACGCTCGATCTCGTCATGCTTGGTATTGGCGCGATTATCGGCGCCGGAATCTTCTCCAGCATCGGAACCGCCGCGGTGGGCGAAGTCGCCGCGGACGGCACGGTTATCCGCTATGGCGCGGGGCCCGCCTTGATGTTGTCCTTCGTTCTGCTCGGGGCGGTCTGCGCGCTCGCCGGTCTCTGCTACGCGGAACTGACCGCGATGATCCCGGTTTCGGGCAGCGCCTACACCTACGCCTACGCGACGCTGGGCGAATTCGTCGCCTGGATCATCGGCTGGGACCTCATCCTCGAATACGCCGTCGGAAACGTCGCCGTGGCCATCGCCTGGTCGGGCTACTTCGCTTCGTTCCTTCGCTTCTTTGGAATCGAGATTCCATTCTGGCTGTGCCACAGTTACCGGGACGTCGCTTTCTCCTACCCCGACCAGATGGACAAATTGCCGATGATCTTTGGCCACCACATCGCCATCAATGTTCCCGCCATTGTGATCGTAGGACTGATCACCTGGCTGCTGGTGATCGGAGTGAAGGAGAGCGCGCGAGCCAACAACGTGATGGTTGTGATCAAGCTCTCCGTGTTGGCCCTCTTCATCGGCGTCGGCTTCTTCTATGTGGAACCGACGAACTGGGTTCCCTTCGCCCCGAATGGCTGGAAGGGCATCATGAACGGCGCGGCCATCGTGTTCTTCGCCTACATCGGTTTTGACGCCATTTCGACGGCGGCCGAAGAGACGATAGACCCACAGAAGTCGATGCCGCGCGGCATTCTCTGGTCGCTCGCCATTTGTACGGTCATCTACGTGATCGTCGGCGCCGTCGCGACCGGACTGGTGCCATACGCGCAACTCAAGGGCGCCGATCCCCTCGCCCGGGCCTTCGAGCTGGCGGGCATCGGCTGGGGTCAGGCCATCATTTCCTTCGGTGCGGTCGTCTCGATGAGCGCCGTGCTGCTGGTCTTCCAGTACGGCCAGCCGAGGATCTTCTACGCGATGAGCCGCGACGGCCTGCTTCCCCCCTTCTTCCGGCAGCTTCACCCAAAGTACCAAACGCCGCATGTGACGACCATCGTCACCGGCCTTGTGGTCGCGCTGGGCGCCACGATTCTGGACGACGACGAGACCTACGACCTCACGAACATCGGCACACTCTTCGCGTTCCTCATCGTCTGCCTCGGGGTTCTGGCTCTTCGGATGAAGGATCCCGACCGCCACCGTCCGTTCCGCGTTCCCTTCGTCTGGCTGGTGGCGCCGCTGGGCGCCGCCGGCTGCCTCTACACGATGTACTACCTGCCAACCGTGGCCTGGGAGCGATTCGGCATCTGGCTTGTGATCGGGACCGCCCTCTACTTTCTGTATGGACGCCGGAATTCCGTTCTGAGCGCGCAGCGGGACCAGGAGAATCAGAAGACCTGAGAACTGGCATCCGAGGATCGCTTCACTCCCCGCAAAACGTTCGGTCGCTCGCGATGACGGCGTGGGGTTTCTCTCTTGTCACGGCCTTGGTCCGTGGACCGACTCGCGATGACGGCTGCGGGGTGTGCGGAGGTCGCTACGCGACGCGCACCACGACGAACGTCACGTCGTCGTTGGCGAGATGCTGTTTCGCCCAGTTCCGGAGCGTCTTCTCGAGCTCCAGACCCATCTCCTCCGCGGGCTTGTGAGCGTGCTTCGCCACGAAAGCCGCCAGACGCGCGGAGCCGAACTCCTCTTTCCCGTTCCATGCCTCGGTGACGCCGTCGGAGTGAAAAACGAAAACATCGCCGGACTCGATCGGTATCGCGACTTCGTCGTACACGACGTTGTCGAACAAGCCCAACGGAATTCCCGGGAGGACGATCGGAGCGGCCTTCTTCTGTGACGCTCTGAAGTGAATTGGGTAGGGCAGGCCGGAGTTCGCGATGCAAACTTCGTTGGCCTGGAAGTCGAAAACCGCGTAGGTCAAGGCGCAGTAGAGCCCCTCCACTGCGCGCCGGATCAGCGTGCGGTTAGCCCGAAACAGGATCTCTTTTGGCGCCGCTCGCTGAAAAGCGCGGGCGCGGATGGTCCCTGAGGTGAAGGCTCCAAAAAGCGCGGCAGGGACGCCCTTGCCCGCCACATCGCCTACCGAGAGACCCAGCTTGTGCTGATCGAGATCGTAGAAGTCGAAGAGGTCTCCGGCCAGCTCCCGCGCGGGAAGGAAGTGCGCCGAAGCGTCCCAACGGGCGCCCTTCGGAGAATCTTCGGGGAAGAGCCCCTCTTGGATGCGTTGCGCGATCGCGAGTTCCTTCCGATAGCGCGTCTCCCGCTTGGTGATGTCCTCATACAGGCGCGCGTTCTCTATCGCCACCGCCACCTGGGAGGCCAGAGGTGTGAGGACCTTGATGTGCTCATGAGTGAAGCGGTTGAGTTCGCGGGACTCCAGGTCGAATACCCCGACCACGCGCCCCTTGAAGACCAGCGGCATGACCAGTTCGGAGCGGACGTCGGGCTCCACCGCAATGTAGCGGGGGTCCTCGCGAACGTCGGCGACGATCACCGGCTCCTTCGAGCTGGCCGCCGCGCCGGTGAGCCCCTCGCTGAGCGCGATTCGCCGCCTCGGTGCGATCGTAGCCATCTGCCGCGCCGTCTTGAGGACTAGTTCGTTCGCCTTCTCATCCACCAGGAAGATCGCGAACATCTCATAGTCGACCACGCGGTGAACGATCTCGGCGACGCGGTCGCACAACGCGTCGAGCTCGAGAATGGCCCCCATTTCCTTGCCCGCTTCGTAGAGCATGGCCAGCAGGCCGGCGTACCATTTCGCATCGCGGTGAAGCGTGGCGTTCTCGATCGCGGTGGCGAGGTTCCCCGCGATCATCTGGACGAGCGAGACCCCGCGTTTCCCGAAAGTCCGGCTCTGGTTCGCCTCGAGACCCAAGACGCCGACGAGCTTTTCGCCATAGAGAAGCGGCTGAACCAGGACGTGAATGGAATCGTGCGATCTCACGAACGACTCACGCTTCTCGACCGCCTCGACGATCTGGGCACCGCCGGTTTCCGGATTCGAGAGAGCCCTCGGCTCTCCGGCGCTGTGCGCGAGCACCATCCCGCCCTCCGGACCAACGAGATAGAGCACCAGCGCTTCGTACTTGACCAGGCTTCGAAGCTGTTTGGCGATGGCCGGCAGCAGCGCTTCGGGATCGAGGACGGACTCGATCTGAGCCACCGCGGGAAGAATCTGCGCGACCTCAGATTCGGTCAGTTCGTCTTTTTCGATCGTTGTCGTCAAGGAATCAGCAATGCTACCGCGCCCCGGTCGAATAGACTCATTCGCCCATGAGCGCCTTGACCCTGCCCATCGAGATCGAAGGCATCAAGAAGATCCTTCCGCACCGCCATCCCTTCCTCTTCGTCGATCGCATCGTGGCCCTCGAGCCCGACAAGAGGATCGTGGGCATAAAGAATGTGACGTCCGACGAGCGGTATTTCATTGCCGGACCCGGCGGCATTCCCGTTCTGCCTGCTTCGATCCTTACCGAGGCCATGGCTCAGGTTGGTGCGGTGCTGGTTCTCTCGAAGCCCGAAAATCGCTCGCGTCTGGTCTACTTCATGGGCATTGATCGCGTCCGGTATCGACGGCCTGTACGTGCGGGTGACACGGTTGAACTCGAGGGAATCGTGATCAGGCTCCGCGCAAAGATGGGTTCGTTTCGGGGGATTGCCCGGGTTGGCGGCGTGGTGGTTTGCGAGGGCCAGATGACGTTCGCCCTGGGGGACGCCGTCCCTGAACCTCAGGCCTAGCTCGCCCCGGCGGGTCGTCAGCCTTCCGCGCGCCCTTTCGAAACTCGGTCTCTGCTCTCGCACCCAGGCGCTGGGTGTGATCGAAGCGGGCCGCGTGGGGGTCAACGGCCGGGTGTCAAAGGACGCCACGCTTCGCGTGTCGCTCGAAGCAGATCGGATCTCCGTAGATGGAAAGGCCGCGACGGGAGCACGCGAACCGCTCGTGATTGCCCTTCACAAGCCCATCGGCTACGTGACCACGCGAACCGATCCCCAGGGACGCAAGACCGTCTATGACCTTCTCCCGAAGCTTGATCGGTTTGTCTTCCCGGTTGGCCGGCTCGATAAGGAGACCTCAGGCCTCCTTATCCTCACCGACGACCATCGCCTCGGGGAGGCCCTCACCAACCCCGACGCTCACGTGCTCAAGACCTACGAGGTCGCCGTGGATCGTCCTCCGGATGCGGCCGCCATCGAGAGCCTTCGCCGGGGCCTCGATATCGGCAAGGGTGAGCGAACCCGGCCCGCGATCGTCCAAGGTCCGGACGAGGACGGCGACGGCTTCCGCCTGAGAATCACCATCCATGAGGGCAAGAACCGTCAGATCCGACGCATGATGGCGGCCGTCGGTCTTACGGTCGTGTCGCTCCGGCGGACTGAAATCGGCGGCCTCAAACTTGGCGCGTTGCCATCCGGCGAACACCGCCGGCTTTCGCCTGGGGAAAGAGACCTTCTCCTGGGACCGACTCAGGGTAGAAGCAGAACCCAGGCCGGGATTGGGGACAGGAGAAGCGTTCCAAGATAGCGCGTCTGCGAAACCGCGATGGCCACGAAGAACGCCTGCGGGGAGCTGCCGGACGTCTTGTTGATCCGGTCGATGGCCTTCTGAGTCCATTCCACCAGAGCCGATGCGTCGCCGCGGTAGTGAGCTTCGAACATCTCGACGACCGCCTCGGTGTAGTCGAAGCCGAGACGGACGAACGCGATTCTCTGGCGGACGATTTCACGCTTATCCCCACGCGCAAGCTGCTCCGCCTCAGCCAGGTCCCGAGCCGAGGCCTCCAGCAGGGGCCGCGCCTACCAGGATAGCCTGGCACTTAGCGCCGATCTGTACACTGCCGTGGCGCACAGCGACCTGCAATTGCGCACTGGGCGCTACCAACGG
>JANNJB010000848.1:0-2056 GCA_031405615.1 Vicinamibacteria bacterium
CGATCGACGAGACGAGCGCCACGCGCCTGGAGAGCCGCCAGGCGACGCCATCGACGCCGCCGGATTATGGCCTGGCCGATCTCTTCACGACGAGTGGCAAGGGCGCCCAACTCGCGAGCGATCTCGCCACACCAGGCCCAATCCTCAGCGCAACATCAAGGGTGGCATCGCCGAGCGCGAAGCGTCCGTCCACGCTTCGAACGTGATGGTGGTCTCCTCGGAGAACAACAAGCGTTCGCGCCTTGGCTCGAAGGTGGTTGAGGGCAAGCGGGTCCGGGTGGCCATCAAGACCGGTGAGGTACTCGACAAATGAGCGCGCGACTGAAGGAAACGTTCACCAAGACGCTCGTCCCCCATCTCATGAAGGAGGGCGGCTACACGAACGTGATGGCGGTGCCTCGTCTGCGGAGCGTGGTTTTGAACATGGGTGTGGGCGAAGCCACCCAGAACATCAAGATCCTCGACGCCGCGGCCGAGGAACTCGGGCGCATCGTCGGTCAGAAGCCGGCCATCCGCAGGGCCAAGAAGGCGATCGCCGCTTTCAAGGTTCGCGAGGGCATGCCCATTGCCTGCACCGTGACGCTGCGGGGCGACCGCATGTTCGAGTTCGTCGACCGCCTCTTCAACATCGCGCTGCCCCGCGTCCGCGACTTCCGCGGCGTGTCCAGCAACGCGTTCGACGGGCGGGGGAACTACACCCTCGGCCTCAAGGACCAGATCATCTTTCCGGAGATCGACTACGCCAAGGTCGAAAAGCTCCGCGGCATGAACGTCACCTTCGTCACCACGGCGAAAACCGACGGCGAGGGCAGGGCACTGCTCAAGGCCCTCGGCATGCCTTTCCGTAATTAGCAGAGTGATGAACGACATGAACAACACTCTGCGTATCCCGGCGACGACCGGGATCCTGGGACTTTAGGAGAACCCCTCGTGGCCAAGACTTCTCTCATCGCAAAGGCGCTCAAGAAACCGAAGTTCGCGGTTCGAGCCTACACGCGCTGCCGCCGTTGCGGCCGTCCGCGCGGGTATCTCAGGAAGTTCGAAATGTGCCGTATCTGCTTCCGTCAACTCGCCCTCTCCGGGGACATCCCCGGGGTTGTCAAGGCGAGCTGGTAGGACGTCTTCATACAGGCCTCTTAAGGTAAGCAAAGCTCATGAATATGACCGACCCCATCGGGGACATGCTGACACGCATCCGCAATGGCGTGCGCGCGCGCGCTCCCAAGGTGGATGTTCCCGCCTCCCGTCTCAAGACCGAGATCGCCAAGATTCTCAAGGACGAGGGCTACATCGCCAACTTCAAGCCGAGCGATCCGAAGCCGGTGGCCCAAAAGCCCCCGGTCATACGGATCTACCTCCGCTACGGGCCCAATCTCGAAAAGGTCATCACCGACCTCCAGAGAGTGTCCCGTCCCGGTTGCCGGATCTACTGCCGCAAGGACGGGATTCCCCGTGTCTACGGCGGCCTCGGCATCAACATCCTTTCGACCCCGAAGGGTCTCATGACCGGTCGCGCCGCGAGTCAAGCGGGCGTGGGCGGCGAGATCCTCTGCAACGTCTGGTAACCATCGAAATGTCCCGCATAGGCCGCAAACCGATCTCTCTCCCCAAGGGCGTCACCGTCAGTGTCGCCGCGGGCGCTGTGACCGTGAAGGGCCCCAAGGGGTCTCTTCAGGCTCCGCTTCCTCCCGGCATCTCCGCTGAGGTCAAGGGCACGGAACTGTCCTACGCCCGGGCCGAGGACAACCGCCAGCAGCGGGCCTTCCATGGCCTCGCGCGGGCCCTCGGTTCAAACGCCATCAAGGGCGTCACCGAAGGCTTCTCGAAGGAAATGGACATCGTGGGCGTCGGCTACCGTGCCCAGTCGGAAGGGAAGAACAAGATCGTCTTCTCGCTCGGCTACTCCCACCCGGTGGAATACGTCATCCAGGAGGGCGTCACCGTCACCGTCGACAAGCAGCCGCCCCTCGTGGTGACGGGCATCGACCGTCAGAAGGTGGGTCAGGTCGCGGCCGAGATCCACGACCTCCGTCCGCCCGACCCCTACAAGCAAAAG
>JANNJB010000849.1:0-7869 GCA_031405615.1 Vicinamibacteria bacterium
GCGGGCGAATGGCGGGGTGGACGGGACTTGAACCCGCGGCCTCCGGCGTGACAGGCCGGCGTTCTAACCAACTGAACTACCACCCCGCGTGGAACGGCGGATTCTAGCAGAGCCCCTTATCGTGCGAAATTGGTCTCGGGGCCACCGAGGACTTGACGCCGAGCGCCAGTGAGGCGCGGCAATGTCGAGTTGGCTCGAAGAGCCGACTCGAAGCAGTTGCCAACCCGCGGCCTCCGGCGTGACAGGCCGGCGTTCTAACCAACTGAACTACCACCCCGCGGTTTTTCGTAGCACCTGGCGACGATCGGCTTGTTGGTGGGCGGTGCAGGATTCGAACCTGCGACCTGCGGCGTGTAAAGCCGACGCTCCACCGCTGAGCTAACCGCCCCGCGAAGGGACGGGAGTCTACCAGACCCACCTTCGAATGCGCTGTTCAGGCCTTTGTCGCCGCCGGTGCCGTGGGCCTTGCTTCGATGAGCTTCTCGCGGATCCGATCGCACAGAACCGAAAGCACGCCGCGCACCACCTCCATGTTCCCCGACATCAGTTCGAGGAACGCTTCGCTGTCCAGCCGGAGCAGATGGGTGTCGGTGATCGCGGTGACCGACGCGGACCGCGGCTCCGGGTCGAGCACCGCCAGTTCGCCGAACACGCTCTTGTCCTTGAGCCGCTTGAGGTCGAGGCCGGCATCGTGCACCTTCACCTCTCCCTGCACGATGACGTAGAGGCTTTCTCCCGAATCGCCTTTCGAGAAGATGGTGTCGCCGGCCTTGAACCGGACCTCCTCGGCGAGGGCGGCGACGTCCGCGAGGACATCTTCGGGCGTACGGGCGAACATCTCCACCGCTTTGAGTGTGATGACTTTCTCGATGAGCAGCATCGGTCCTATTCCCTTCGCGCGAATCAGGCCGCGCAGCGCGCCCAGACTCCATTCTCCGGTTTTTGAAAAGCCCGCGCCAATCGACGTCGCGAGAAAGGACTCTATGGCGTGATCGAGTCCTTCCACCTTCATGCGCGGGGCCGCCTCGAGCGCCGCCGCCCGGATCCACGACTCGAGACCGGGCGAGGAGTCGAGGAAGAGGGCTTTCACCCGCGCGGCGGCGGTGACGCGCGTGAGACCCAGGTCCCTCACGATGTCGGGGTCCATGTGTCCGAGGGCGCCGGTGATCGCGGGCATGAACAGGGCTCGTTCCTCGCGCGAGAGCACGACGTCGAGAATCTCCTCGGCGTAGGCTCGCCGGTCCTTGTGTGGGGCATCGATATGGGTCCGCACCGCGAGAAGGGCCTTGGGATCGCGAGTCATGCCGAGGAGGAGAAGGATCCGCTCGCGGGTGTTGCGGTGCGAGCCCGTGAGCGCGCGCCTCAGTGTTTCGGTGCCCTGGGCGCCTTCGAGATCCCGTACCTCGAAAAGTGTTCCGAGAGCCCGTCGCGCCTCGTTCCTGGCCAGTTCCTCGATACGTTCCAAGTCCTCGTTCCCCGCCGCGACGAAACGGACGTGGGCGAGGGCTCGGACCACCTCCTGGCGCACCGCGATGTCCTCGATGTCGAGTTGTGAGATCAGGAAACGGATGGCGCGTTCGGACCGGCTCCGGCTCATCGCCGAGACGAGGCCGCGACGCACGTCGCTGCGATCGGCGCCTTCGAAGGCCTCGATCATCTGAGGAAGGGCCGCGTCGCCGGCGAGGGCCAGAGCCGCGCGCGATGCGCCCAGCACACCTCGTTTCGTGACCCGCTGAATCAGGAGCGGAAAGAGGTCCTGGTCTTTGAGCTGGCCGGCCGCGAAGATCGCAAGGCGACTTACCGCCACCTCCGGGTCTTCGATCAGCGTCTTCAGAATCGGCGACTCCGCGGCACCGCCGGCGAGACGGATCAATCGGGCCGCGGCCGCGCGATGAGCCGGGTCCTTCGAAAGGGCCATTTCGTGAACCCCGGCCGTCCCGTCGGGGTGCGGCAGCCGGAGAAGGCCGAGAAGGGCCGCCTCCCGCAAAGCCAGAATCGGACTTGTGGAATAACGCGCCAGTTCCGCATGGCTCGAAGCCCCATCGACCGCGGCCAGCGCCCGGAGCGCCTGCGCCCGCAAGGCGTCCTCCGGCTCCCGCTCCAGCCGCTCACGGAGTTTTCCCGCGATGTCCTTTGGCTTGTGCGCTTCGATTCTTTCGAGCGCGGCCCGGCGGACCGCCTTTGAAGGGTGGCCGGCAAGGTCGCTCAGCATCGGACTCAAAGCGGCCGGCGCGTGGTCCCCGAGAATCTGGAGGGCCACGAGGGCGTCCTCCTCCGAGCCCTTCTTGAGTGTGGTCCGGAGCGACTCGATCGCGGCCTCGTCGTCGAATGCGAATTCAACGTCTTCGATGCGCCCTCGCAACGCCACCACCAGCGCCCGCACATACTCGACGGCGGCCTGGCGCGCGCTCCACAGCCAGAAGAGGAAGCAGGCGAGCAAGGCCCACGCGAAACGCACGGGGTCTGAGTGGAATACCGTCGTGAAGAGAACCATGAGCGCGCTCGAGAGCGCAATTCCCACCGGGTTCAGGATCGCATCCACCGCGATGGCGAGGGAGAGCCGCCGGTCTCTTGGTATCGGCTGGTAGAGCGTGCGGAGAGAGGGATTGTCGATGGGATGCTTGAAGGTCTTGTAGATGCCCTGGTTCAATACGACGAGCCAGAACACCGGATCGGGGCCGAGGGCAAGACCGCCCACGATCAGCAGAAGGGTGGTGCAGACCACGTGGGCGCCCGGAAGGATCAGGAGACCGCGATGAACGCCGATCGCCGCGAGCACCCGTCCGGAGAGGAACACACGGGTGAAGAGCGCCGCGCATTGTGAAACCCCGGAGAAGAGGGCGAAGAACGAGGCCACTTCCGTAGCATTTTCGAATCGGCTCTTCACCTGCTGCAGGAAAGCAAAGTCGACGAGATATTTCCCCAGGATGCCGCAAAAGGCCACGATGAGAACGAATCGCAGATAGGGATCCTGAACGAGTGAGCCGATCGAGGAGCGGGCCTCCCTCTGAGCGGTGGTCTGCTTCGGCCCCTCGTCCGCGGGAATCATCGGCAGGATGCGGCGAAGGACGATGACGCAGAGCATCAGGGCGAAAGCCGACAAGATGAGCAGATTCGGCACGCCGCCCAGGGTCAGGAGGAAGGGCACGGAGAACGAGCCGAGGATCCGCGCCACCACCTCGCCCGTGCCGACGAAGCCGAACAGTCGTTTCGCCTGGCGCAGGTCGTAGAGTCTTCCCGCGACGGCCCAGTATTCGAGATCGGTCAGGATCGACAGGACGCGATAGAAGACCATCGCGAAGAAGAAGAGACCCGCGGCCTGGGTGAAGAAGAGGGCGCCGCGGAGCGCGGTCACCACGACCAGGAGGCTCACCAGAGTTCCCGTCATGAGTGCCGGGAACGAGAGGCGGTTCTGGAGCCGCGAGTAGCCCCAGCCGGTGGCCGCGGAGAGAGCGGCGGCGGCGAGATAGACCGATGGGAGGGCCGAGGCTCCGAACTGACCGAGGAAGAGGGCGGCGGCCGCGGTCTCGAAGAAGACGGTGCCAAAACCCATGAACGCGGAATGGGCGAGCATGAGGGCTGCGCCGCGTTGCTCGGCGGGTTCGACGCCTAGGCGCGACCACACAGTCTTCCCGGGCGTGATGTTCATGGGACCGGCGGGCATTGGAATCGGGTCAGACTAATGGAACGTCAAGAAAAAAGGCGACCGACCCCGAGGACGAATGGATCGGTCGCCGGCTCGAGTGTCTCGAGCTGTTTACGGATTACTGCTTGGCGGGTTCGGCGGGAGCCGCGGCGGCGGCGGGAGCCATGCCGAGCCTGGCCATGAGCTCTTCAGCGGACGTCTTGACCTGGGTCGCCTTGGCGACCGCGGTGACGACGTCGCCCGCGGCGAACGCGGCGCCGGCTTCCGTCCAGATCGCGGTGGCGCCATCGAGCGAGATCTTCGCCGCTTCGACACCGGCCTTGTCCAGACCCGCGGGGAGCTTGCGGGCGGTGGAGAGCTCCATCACCTTCTTCGTGATGTCGGCGACCATCGTGGGGAGGGCGCCTTCCATCTCTTTCCACGACGCCATGAGCTCGGTCTTCCGGGCCGCGGCCGCCTGCTCGACCGCAGTTGCCTGAGCCGGGATACCCTGAGCCGCCTCGAGGGCGCCCTTGTAGTCGCCGCCGTCGAACTTGGTCTTAGCGCCCGCGGCCGCGTCGGCCAGGGCCTTGAACTGCTCGGGGACGTACTTCTCGCCTTCAGGGCGAGCACTGGCAACCGCGGTGTCCGCCGCGGTGAGAGCGGCCTGGGCCGGGCCCTTGCCGCAGGCAACGGCCGCCATGGCCGCGAGGGTTACGAACGCAAAAGTCTTCATTAAACGCACTTCTTTACTCTCTTTCAGTTACGGGGATGAGACGGCCTTTTGGGGATACTCAATTCCTTCAAGCATGGCCGAAAAGCTGGTCGGGTGGGCGGCCACACGGCCGCCGACGGAGATTTTAGCAGGCCCCATGGATGGCTGGGGGCTCTGGCCGATGGTACCCTCGTGACCCTGAATGCTGCGGAAAATCGCCATCATCGGGGCCAACGGCTTTGTCGGGAAGCAGGTCCTGGCCGAGGCCTCTCGGAGGGGGATCGAGGCGGTCGGCGTGGTTCGCACCCAGAGCGCGGCCGATACGGTCGAGTCCCTCGGGGGCGTTCCCGTCAGGGTCGTGAACCTGCAACGAGCCGAGACCGAATCGCTCGTCCCTCGGCTCTCCGGTTGTGATGGGCTCATCTATACCGCCTCGGTAGCCACGGGCTCGCCGGGCGCCGATCGCACCGATCCCGCGGGACTCGCCAACGTTCTCGCCGCTTGTCGAAGGGCGGGCGTGCCGTCGGTTGTCTTCTTCAGTGGCCTCGGCATTGGCCACTACGGCCTGTCGCGCCACTGCACCAATCCGTATTTTCTGGCGAAGATGGCGGGAGAGGTCGAGCTCTTCCGCTCCGGGCTCGCGGTGACGGTTTTCCGACCCTCCTACATTTTCGGGCACGGGGATGAGTTCCTGACTCCCCTGATCGGCCGGATTCTCGCGGCGGCCGCGATCGAGATCCCCGGCGATGGAACGTACCGCCTCCAGCCGATTTCGGTTGCGGATGCGGCTCGCGCCTCGCTCGCAGCGCTGGCCGCGTCCGGACCTTCGCACCGGGTCGTCGACCTCGTCGGCCCCGAGGCCCTTTCGTATCGGGAGCTGATACAACGGATCGCCTCCATCATGGGCAAGTCGGTCGGGATCCTCGAGAGGCCGGTCGAAGAAACGATCGCTCTGGCCCGGGACTCGGGCTACTTCGGACTGCGAGCCCACGATCTCGACTGTCTGCTTTGCGATGAGATCGCAAGTCCGCGGCCGGTGACGGACGTCCTGGGCGCGCCGCTCGAGGGGCTGGACGTGGTCATCACGCGAACGGTTGCGGCCGTGCGGGAGGCCGGCGTCAGGGTTCGCCCATGAGCGAGAAACGGCGCGTCGCCCTTTCCTGCGGCGTGCTCTTCCTGCTCGCCCTCCTCGTGCGCGGCCTGTACCTGGCCGATGGTCTCGCCCTTCTTCACACTCCCGAGCAGGACGGGTCGCGGATGGCGCGTCGTTACGACGACAGCGCGATGGCGATCCTTCGAGGGGACGGCGTCCTTTTCCCGAAGGTGTGGGATCCGGCCCGGACCGGCCTGGCGTCGCGTCCCCCGGGGTATCCCCTCTTTCTCGCGCTTGTCTACACGACGGCGGGACGCAGTTTTCCCGTGGTCGCACTCGCGCAGGACATTCTCACCGCCCTCGCCGCCCTGCTGGTCTTTGCCTTCGCGTATCGACTGTTCGGCCTCGCCGCGGGCGTGCTCGGCGGCTTTCTCGTCGCGATCTCCCCGCACATCGCCGCGACCTCGAACCTGATCCTCGCGGATGCCGTCGCCTCGATCCCGCTTCTCGTCGCGTTCTTCATAGCACTCCCCGCGATCCAGGGCGGCATCTCCGAGCGCAATACCATCCTGAGGCTCCTGGCCATGGGCGCGCTCATCGGCGGGGGCGTCTGGATCCGGCCGAATGTCGTCCTGCTCGGGCCCTTCGCCGCGGTTTTCCTGTTCTTCCTGCTCGGTCGGAACAAACGCGCGCTGCTCCTTTCGCTCATGGTTGCGGCCACGTCCCTGCTCGTGGTTTCGCCGATCACCCTGCGGAACTGGCTGGTGTTCGGCGAGTTCGTGCCCGTGAGCATCAATGGTGGCATCACGCTCTGGCAGGGTGTCGCGGATGCGGGCGGTCGCGAGTACGGCGCGCGGGTCTGGGACAAGCAGGTGATCGCCGAAGAGGCGGAGCGTTACGGGCGGTCCGATTACCTCCAGTGGTGGGCAGAGCCCGAAGGGATCGCCCGCGACCGCGATCGATATCGGCGCGCCACCGAGGTCATCAAGGCTCGACCCTTCTGGTACGCGCGCGCGATGTTGCGGCGAATGGCGATGATGCTTCTCTTCACCGACGGCCCGCCCCCCCTTCTGCCCATTGGGGCCCCGATCGCGACCCCGGACCGCGAGATGCCCCCGCTTCCGCGAGCACCCGAAATCGATGTGACGATCGACGAGGCGCGCTTCGCGGCACGCGCCGGAATGGCCTGGTTCCTGCGCCCTCCCCTGCGATGGATCCATGCGGCGTGGTTCCTCGTTCCCATCCTGGTTCTGGTCGGCGTGATCGTGTCGATGAGAACCGCCACCGCGGCTACCCTCCTGTGGCTCATCGTCCCGCTCTACTACCTGGTCTTCGAATCGCCCTTCCTCTACGAATGGCGGGTGGCGGTTCCGATGCAATACTTCCTGCTGCCCTTCGCGGCGAAAGCGCTTGCCGAAGCCGGCAGTTTTGTCTTCAGACGAGGAGGTCCCCGATGACGCGACGCATGGTTCCGACAATGGTCGTGCTGCTGGCGCTCGCCGGGAGCACCCACGCACAGGTGCTGCGACCCGACGGCACGGCCGACTTCACGAAGTACCACGATGCCGCGGAAGCCGCGATGTTCCTCAAGCAGATCGAAGCGAAGTATCCGGACCTCGCCCGCGTCAGCTCGATCGGCAGGAGTTTCAAGGGACAGGATCTTTGGCTCGTGGAGTTGACGAACCGGAACATCAAGACGCCCGGGGAGAAACCCGGCTACTACATCGACGGCGGCGTTCACGCGGGCGAACTCGCGGGTTCCGAGATGGTGCTTTACCTCATCTGGCACTACGCCTCGAACTACGGCAAGGATCCCGCGGTTACCGAGTTGCTCGACACGCGCACCCTCTATCTGCGGCCCAAGTTCAATCCCGACGGCTCCGACCACGCCCTCAAGAACCCCGACAACCTGCGCTCAACCGTGAAGCCCTGGGACGAGGACAACGACGGCCTTCTCGATGAGGACAAGGCCGATGACCTCGACGGCGACGGCGCCACCACCCAGATGCGGGTGAAGAGCCCGAGCGGGACGTTCAAGCTCTCGAAAGAGGATCCCCGGATCATGGTTCCGCGAGGGCCCGGCGAGACCGGGGGCGAGTACTACCTCGTGCTCTCGGAGGGCATCGACAACGATGGCGATGGCTCGTTCAACGAAGACGGTGTCGGCGGCATCGACATGAACCGCAACTTCCCGCGCACCTGGGCCCTGCCCTACATGCAGAACGGGGCTGGCGCCTTCCCGCTTTCCGAGAACGAAACGCGGGCGACCCTCGACTTCATCGTGGCGCATCCCAACATCACCGGGATCGTGCACAACCACACCGCGGGAGGGTTTCTCTACAAGCTCCCCTCGACCGAACCGCACGCGAACCATGAGGCCGAGGATCTGCGCCGTCGGATGAGCCTCAGCTGAAGACCGAGGATCGCATCGAGATG
>JANNJB010000850.1:0-4238 GCA_031405615.1 Vicinamibacteria bacterium
CATCCAGTGGGCCTCGGTGGTGCTCCACTTTCCTTCCGCTCCCCACTCCGGAGGCTGGGTCGACCAGGCCTGGACGTCCGCCCGGCCGTCGCCGTCGTTGTCGGCCCACTTGATGTTCTGGTCGGTGACGCCGTCGTAGTAACCGTCGCCGTTCATGTCGACCTGCAGCACGTCCGCCACCTGGTCGCCGCGCGTGTCGGTGGGTCGGAGGTCGCCGTTCTCGTCGAGCCAGCGAACCCGCCGGCCGTTCCACCATCGCTCCACCAGATCGGGCTTGCCGTCCCCGTCGATGTCGAGCCGGACGACGCGGTCCGAAGGGGGGCCGGTGAGTGCGGAGCGACGCAGGTCGGCCGCGGGCTGAGCCGCGGCGGCCGCGGCCGCGAGCACGAGCAACAGCGCAACGAGAGGGTGATTCCTCACAGGCGTGCGCGCCACCACTCCCGGCCGGACCAGGTCGATTCCGAGCATCACCACAAACGAGGAAGCGTATTCGGCAATGTATCGCGTCATGGTCCCTCACGGCCATCATGGCCTCAATCGGCCCGGGCCCGGGCACGTTACCCTGAACCGGTACTCACGTTTGAGCGCGGGTTCTGCAGGGCGGCCGCCGCCTCCTCCTCCCCCCTTTGCCATACCGACGATCCGGGTATAGGCTTCGCCGAGCAGACAACGTGGTCTGACCAGAGTGTAGCTTCCTGTTTGAGATACGCAGCAAACTTCGGGCAGTCGCAGCGCCCGACCCCACCCGCACCACGACAAGGGAAGACAGTCATTCAAGACCCAATAGAAGGCCCCCGCAGGTCAGGTTCCCAGGCTCCCAGGCTCACGTGGAGGCACGTTTCGCTGGGCCTCTCCCTTTTCGTGGCCGCGGCACTTTGGTCAGACCTAATGGTCCGCGCGGCTGGCGCCCAGGGGGTTCCGTCGCGGGCTGCAGCTTCACTCCTGACCGGCGCCGATGTGGCGGGCCTCGACCGTGAACGCATCCTCTCCCGCGCCCGCGGTGCGATGGGCGGGCCGGCCCCAAGCCTCGCATCGTCGCGCGCCACGCGGAGCGAAGGCGGCCCCAACGATTTTTACTCGGAAGGCGACTACTGGTGGCCCGACCCGACGAAGCCGGACGGCCGCCCCTACCTTCGTCGCGACGGGGAGTCGAACCCGGACGCCTTCTTCGCACATCGTACGGCGATGCGTGAAATGCGCGATTCTGTGGCGGCGCTTTCGGCCGCGTTCAAGATCACGCGCGATGAGCGATATGCCGAGAGAGCGGTTCGCTTGCTCAAGACCTTCTTTCTCGACCCCGCCACGCGAATGGCTCCCCACTTCCGCTATGCGCAGGCGATTCCGGGGGTCAGCACCGGACGGGGCGTGGGAATCATCGACGGACTCCACCTGATCGAAATCCCGAAGGCGGTGAACTCGCTCACGGGCTCGAAAGCGCTCACGAGCGAGCTGCGCGCAGGTCTGAGCCGCTGGTTCGGCGAGATGACCGAGTGGATGGCGACCCATCCAAACGGACTCGATGAGGCGAAGGCCGAAAACAATCACAGCGTTGCGTACTTCCTGCAACTCGCGGTCTTCGCGGACTTCGCCTCGGACACCGAGCGGGTGGCGCTCAGCCGGCGCCGCTTCAAGGAGACGCTCCTGCCCCTACAGTTGGCTCCAGACGGGAGCTTCCCACGCGAACTGGCTCGAACCAAGCCCTACGGTTACTCGGTCTTTCAACTCGAAATCGTGGTGGCCTTGTGTCACGTGCTGAGCAGTGAAAAGGACGACCTCTGGCGTCTGCAGTTGAGCGAGGGCCGCTCGGTCAGACAGGCCATGCAGTTCCTCTACCCCTACCTTGCGGACAAATCGAAGTGGCCCTATGCGAAGGACGTCGAGCACTGGGAGGGCTGGCCGACGCGCCAGAGCAGTCTCCTGTTCGCCGGACTCGCCTATCAGGACCAGAAGTACCTCGACTTGTGGGAGCGTCTCGCCCCCGACCCGGCCGACCCCGAAGTCCAGCGCAACATGCCCATAACCCAGCCCATCCTCTGGATCCAGTGACGTTCACCCCGCCGAAACCTCAAGTGAGATTCTCCATGAAGAAAGCCTCGATCCTCCTTCTCCCCTGGCTCTGGTCCGCGGGCCTCGTCCATGGCGCCGACCGACCCAATGTGGTGTTCATCGCGGTCGACGACTTGCGGCCCGAACTCGGGATCTACGGCAAGGACTACATCAAGAGCCCTCAAATCGATCGGCTCGGAAAATCGGGCATGGTCTTCAACCGCGCCTATTGTCCAGCAGGCCGTGTGCTCACCTTGCAGGACGAGCCTGATGACGGGGGCCCGGCCGGATACCACGAAGGTGTGGGACCTCGTCACCCACTTCCGCAGGGCCAGGGTTTTGACCAAAGGCTGGTAGGGATGGATGAGCATGGCGGTCAAAGGTTCAGAGGCTGAGAGCCCGGAGGTAAGCTAGCCAATTGGTGTGAACTTGTCAAGCGCTGGACTGACCTAGTTTGACGGCAGTACAAGAATAGTTGTGAATAGCCCGCTATTTGGCAGGGTCTCGCCACGTCTCGATTGGCAAGTGGACTATAGGTCGGACCTATTCCCGCAATCTGATGGACGACGCCGTGGTCATTGAACTATGGTCCGAGTCGTGAACATGTCTCCTCTTCGGTGGCCCGCCCTTGCGCTGCTCTGCCTCGCATCCCCGGTCCCATCCGTGTCCTTTGCGCAGAGTCCTTCGGGCGATGAGGCAGCCCGGCGGTGGGCGCGCTTCGAACCGGAGTTCCAGGCCTTTGCCGCGGCCGATCGGGCGAAGCCACCAAGGCGGGGCGGAATCCTCTTCGTGGGCAGCAGCATCTTCCGACAATGGACGAACGTCGCCGAGGTGATGGCCCCCTTGCCGGTGCTCAACCGGGCATTCGGAGGCTCGCGCACCAGCGATCAGCTGGAACGGTTCGACCGGGTAGTAACACCTTACGCACCGAAAGTCATCGTCTACTACTGCGGCAGCAACGACCTGAAGGCCGGCGCGCTGACCGAGGACCCTGCGTTGATCTTCGCGCGGTTCCGCAAGTTCTCCGAGCGGGCGCGGGCCGCCCATCCCGCCACGCGGATCATCTTTGTCTCAAGCACGCGCTCTCCGGATCGGGTCGGGCGCTGGAGCGAGGTGGACCACTACAACGCCCTGGCCCGCGCCTTCAGCGCCGCGACACCGGGCCACACGTTCATCGACGTCAATCCCGCGCTTGTGGACGCGGCCGGGCAACCCCGGTTGGAACTGTACCGGGAAGACAAGCTGCACTTCCATCCACCTGCTTA
Organism: Vicinamibacteria bacterium; assembly: GCA_031405615.1. Taxonomy (GTDB): domain Bacteria; phylum Acidobacteriota; class Vicinamibacteria; order Fen-336; family JAGNNV01; genus JAGNNV01. The sequence continues at coordinate 3,312 of JANNJB010000850.1, forward strand.
CGTGGAGTTCACCCGGATCATCAAGCCCATGCTCGAACGGGTGTGGAGCGAGGTTGAAGCGCCCGCGCTGGCGCCGGTCCAGGACAGCGCTACGACCGACCGAGCTCAATGGCTCCATTGGCTGGACCGGATGGCTCGACCGGTGTTGACGGAGGCGAGCACGCGTTTGGGACTCCAGTGACCGCGGGCTCAGCCATCGGCCAGGGCTCGACACAGGGTTCCTCTCGTTAGAAGAGGTGCGGGCCAGGATGAGCCGTGACTGTCGATGTCTTCGGTGGCGCGCACATACCCATTGAGCCGCACCGCCTGACCACCCACCAGAACGTACTCGACGCCTTCCTGGTGAAACCGTCCGAGGAGATGGAGTAGAGAGGGTCTTTGGCAGTCACGCGACATTGAGAGCGCGGGCGACGAGCGCCTGTCGCGCCGCGTCGACCCGGTTGAAATGCGCATGAGTGCCCCCGGCGACGGCAGAATGTTGCAGTAAAATGCCTTCTATGGCATATTACTGCTGTGAACTTCGCATCGTTGCTCGCGATCGTCGAGGACCGGCCGTTTTTTGAAACGGGCTTTCTTCTCGCGGGTGACGTCGACCCTAAGGAAATCCGACGACAACTGTCGCGATGGGTCACGAGCGGGCGACTCATTCAACTCCGCCGCGGTCTGTACGCGCTCGCCCCTCCCTACCTTCAGACCGAACCGCATCCGTTCCATGTGGCCAACCTACTGGTGCGCGGGTCGTACGTCAGCCTGCAATCGGCGCTGGCCTACCACGGCCTCATCCTTGAGCATGTGCCTGTGACGACCAGCGTCACCAGCGGCCGTCCCCAACATCGTGAGAACCCCTTCGGCTCCTTCGAATACCACCACTGCGCTCCACAGCGACTGGACGGATATCGGATGGAGGATCTCGGCGGTGGCCAGGAG
>JANNJB010000851.1:0-1877 GCA_031405615.1 Vicinamibacteria bacterium
TTCGTGCTCGCTCAGATGAACACCGACCAGGCGGGGAACGCCATCGCCGAGGTCGCGAAAGGCAATTCCTCACCCGAACTCCAACGTCAGGCCATCAAGTACCTCGGGGTCTTCGGCGGGTCGGGGAACCGGAAGATCCTCGCGGATGTCTACACCACGACCTCCGACAACTCTCTGCGCAGGGAGATCCTGAAGTCGTTCATGGTCTCAGGCGACAAGGTCCGCGTGCTGAGCGCGGCGAAGACCGAAAAAGATCCGGCACTTCGCAACGAAGCGGTTCGCCTGCTCGGTGTGATGGGCGGTTCTTCCGAGCTCAGTCAGATGTATCCGGGTGCGGTGTCCACCGACGAGAAGAAGGCGATCCTGCACGCATTGTTTCTGAGCGGCGCCATCGAGCCCATGGCCACCGCGGCCCGCGGAGAGAAGGACAAAGAAGCGCGCCTCTCCGCCGTGCGCAACCTTGGCCTGATGGGCCGGAACAGCGAAAAGTTCCTGCTCGATATGTACCGGTCGGAAACCGACTTCGAGGTGAAGAAGGAAGTGCTGAATGCCTTCTTCCTTCAGGGCAACTCCACGCGGCTCGTCGAGATCGCGCGGGCCGAGAAGGACGCGCAGCTCAAGAAGGACGCGGTCCATTGGCTCTCGCTGATGAACTCCAAGGAATCCCGCGCGTACATGCTCGAGCTGCTCAAGGATTAGCCGCGCGCCCGGCGCTCTCCTTCTTCCACGAACTAAGGAACCCACCATGATTCGCTTCGCCGCCATCCTCGCCCTCGCCGCTTCGCAGGCCACCGCCGCCGACACCCTCGCCACCTCGGTGGCCGCGGCCCAGCGTTCGGGCTCGACCACATGGCTTAGCTGGACTGTGCCCTCCAAGGTGGACGGCAACGCCTGCTGCTGGAACAGCCGCGACTCCCGACACTCCCGTACGTGCTCCCTCGAAAATGAGAGCTACGGCATGAACGTGGGACGCGAGGACGGCATGCCGATTGACCGCGACCTCGTGATCTACGCTCGCGTGACGGGTGACGGCGTCGACAACCTGCGTATGTTCTCGCCCTCTTGCCAGGTGGACCGCGGCGCCGCGAAGGTCCAGGACCTCTCCGGTGTGAGTGTTTCCGAAAGCGTGCGCTATCTCGAGACCCTCGTGAAAGGCTACGAGGGCGACCGGCCCTCGAAGCGTCGCAGCGACGGCGCCCTGAGCGCGATCGCGTTTCACGAAGACCCTTCGGCCGACAAGGCGCTGGAGCACTTCGCGAAGGAGGGCGACACGAAGCAGATTCGCCACTCCGCCGCGTTCTGGCTCGGCAACACGCGCGAGCAAGCTGGTTACGAGGCGTTGGTTCGGCTGCGCGCGGTGGACGACGTGGCGTTTCGCGACCATCTGACTTTCGCGTTCTCCCAGAGCAAGGCGCCCCAGGCGCAGGCGACGCTCATCGATATGGCGCGCAACGACCCGTCGTCAAAGGTCCGCGGCCAGGCTCTCTTCTGGATCGCCCAGAAGGCGCAGAAGAAGTCGGACGCCGACGTCATCCGCGCCGCCACCGACGATCCGGACGCGGAGGTCAAGAAGAAGGCGGTGTTCGCTCTGAGCCAGATCCCCGGCGGTGAAGGCGTCCCCGATCTGATTCGCGTCGCCCAGGAGAACAAGAGCCGCGAGGTGCGCAAGCAGGCCATGTTCTGGCTCGGCCAGTCAAAGGACCCCCGCGCCCTCGCGTTCTTCGAAAAGATCCTGACGCAGTAGGCCGCCCTACTACCGAGAGAATTGGACCTCTCGTCACCCCCGCGCGGCCCTCCAACTATCAGGGTGGTTGGACCTGTCGTCATCCCGGCGCAGCTCAGTCCGTTCGAGAGCGGAAGCCGGGACCTAGCGTGAC
>JANNJB010000852.1:0-3224 GCA_031405615.1 Vicinamibacteria bacterium
GTAGCCCGAGATCTCGCCGACCGTGTTCTGAGCCCGGAGAGGGGCCGCGATAAAGGCGAGCACGATCGCCATGGCGAGCCGCGTTGCGGATATGTTGTTCATGGTGTGCCTCGAGGTAAGGACGTCCTTGGGTAGAGCAGACGCCAGCGGGTGTTCGCCGGATCGTCGGGGGAGTGTTTGACGAACAACGCGCGCAGGTACGGGTCTTCGGCCTGTCGCAGGAATTGGGCGAGAAGGGGAAGCAGGCGCGCTCGATCGCCCCGATCGACATCGTTTCGCGGTCAGGCCTTGCCGGGATCGACATACGGAGCCACATAGGAAAGAGCGCGATGCAGAGAGCGGCCATCCCTTGTGCTGAACTTCCACCAATCGATGCCAACGTGCTCGCCCAGAGTGGCGCAGGCGAAGAGGCCTTCGAGGTTGAAAAGTGAGTAGCCGAGCGAGCGCGTGCGAGCCAGCTCGTGCGGCTGCGCTCCGTCGGGCTCCACATGGGCGAGGAGCCGGCGAGTCAGCCCCTCTTTGAGGATGGTTCTCGCGTCGTCGTCGCGGCCCAGGACGAGGGCGAGGTGGGCGGTCTGGACGTCGTACCAGGTGCCGTGATTGTTTAGGGCCTTCGCCTCGTTGCGTCCGTGCGCGGAAGTGGTGAGCCACCGATAGAAGGCGGCGAGCCAGGCGTCGAACGCGCCGCGATCGACCGCGGTCCAGGCGCTCGAATCCGAGAGCAGGGCGAGGCCTTCGTTCACCGCGGTGAGCCGCCGCGATTCGATGAGACCAATGCCCCGGCCGGGGCTGATGCCGGGGATCGCCTGGGCATACTCGAAATTCGGGTTCATGCGGGTTGCCGCGTTGAGGAACCAAACGCGGACGAACTGGGTGGCCCTGGCCGCGAAGCGTTCGTCCCCCGTGAACCAATAGGCGAGCCCGAGTGTGAAGACGGCGTCGCAGAGTTGTGTGAAGGCAAGATCGTCCGTCCCGGTGTCGCTCTCGGGATTCACCTCGCCATCCCGCCTGATATAGGGAAGTCCGTCCGGTCTGGTGGGGTCGGGCCACCAGTAGGGGCCGTAGCTGAAATAGTCGTGCTTGTCGCCACTCGCCGGCGTGAGCTTCTTGTCCATCACCGACGGGGCCCTGATCTCCATGGCCCGCTCGGCGTCCCGCCGCAATCGGTCTAAAGCGGGCTGCAGCGGGCCGCCACCCTGTTTCAACAGAACGCGCGCCCGACCGAGCTCATCGCGGCTCACGAGGAAGACGCGCGGCGGGCGCTCCGCAGCTTCCGCGGTGCTTCGCGAACCGAGCGCGAAGATGAAAGGCGAGAAAAGAAAGAGGCGACGCCCGGGCCTCGCGAGATCCCGCTCGCGAAGTCCGAAGAAACGTTGCCTTCCGCGCACGGCTGCTCGCTAAAAGGACAAACGCGCGCCCAGCTGAATCCGTCGCATGTTGCCCGCGGTGCGGATCTTCCCGAACGTGGCGGGAGCGTTGATGTTCGTTCCCGGGTTCGAGAGATTCACGATGTTGAGGACATTCGTGGCCTCGGCCCGGAACTGCAGCATCGTCCGGCCCCGCAGAGGGACATCGCGGAAAAGGCCAAGGTCGACGTTGCGGTAGCTGGGTCCGTCGATGATGTTCCGGCCCGCGGTGCCGTTTGTGCCCAGAGCGGGAACCGCGAACGCGGCGGTGTTGAACCAGCCTTCGATGAGCTCACCGCGCGGCCGCGAGTGGTCGAGTTCGGGGTCGCCGACGAGGTTCGCCCGATCGTTCGCGAGGCCGTCGAGGTTCCGGTCCTGTCCCGCGGTGATGGTGAGCGGAGTGCCGCTTTGAAGGGTCACGATCGCGGACAGCGTCCAGTCCTGGGCCAGGAACCGCAGGGGCGAGGTCCCGTCCTTGAAGTAATCAACCTTCCAGATCGTCGAGAACACGAAACTGTGACGACGATCGCCCGAGTTGCGGCCGCGCTCGTCGGCGAGACGGGTCCCGTTCTGAACGGTGGGCAGGCCGCCGCCCTGGAAGTCCAAATCCTCGTAGCCTCGGCCGAAGGAGTAGTAGGCCTTGCCCGACACATGCGCTCCGCGCCGCTCGGCGCTCAACTGGATCCCGTTGTAGTCGCTTGCGAAGATCGAGGAGAGAACGTTCGCCGCGCCGATAGTGCCGGGCAGATAGGGCCTGCGCGAGTTCACGTTCGCGGCGGTGGCTCCCGTGGCCAGAACGGGATAGTTGTTGTCGACCGGGGCGGCGAGGTTGCGGGCGAAGGCGCCGACGTAGGACGCGCTCACGCTGAAGGCGCGTCCGATCTCCTTCTGGACGGTCACGTTGACCTGGTAGGTCAGTGGCCACTCGAAATCGAGCGATGGGCCGAACACCTGCGCGGGCAGGGTGAACCGGGGCGCGGCCGGGCTGTAGTTGAACGGGAAGGGTCCCACTCCTCCCGGGAGGTTCCGATAAGGATCGGAGAGAGTGAACACCGTTGGGAACGACTGCCGAACCGTGAACGGCTGGTTGTCGGCGGTGGTGTTCCACTCGTTGCCGGTGATGCTCCCGTAGAAGATGCCGAAGCCGGCGCGCACCGCCATGCGGCCGTCGCCCTTGGGATCCCACGCGATGCCGATGCGGGGCGCAATGTTGTTGATGTCGGTCTTCACGATGCCCCGGCTCACGCCGGTGTCTCCGGGAAAGAGCAGGCCGGTCGGCGCATTCGGGGAGACCGTCGACTTCTGGCCGGGGACGAAGGCGAGCTTGCGGTCCTGAGGATCCGTGAAGGGGAACTGGAGGTCGTAGCGAAGGCCGAGGTTCAGGGTCACGCGCGGATGGATCTTGAAGTCGTCCTGCGCGAAGAGGCTGATGTAGGCGCCGTTGTCGGTTTTCCGCACGGGCGCGTCCTGGGTCATCGTGCTCGGAAGGCCGAGGAGAAAGTCGGCGTAGGCATTGCCCGTCTTGCTCCCGTTGAACGCGAAAACGCCGTAGTTGTCGAGGAGAGTGTCGTGCACGATCTTCTCGTACGAGAGCTCGGCCCCGAACTTGAGCGAGTGTCGGCCCCGGCTGATGCTGAGCGCGTCCTTCACTCCGAAGTACTCGCTGCCCGCGTCGGGCCCGGCGATGGAAGTCTGGCCCGTGAAGTAGCCGGTCACGGTCAGGCGGGGGAGCGTCGGATCACCCTGAGGGGTGAACTTCGAGCCCAGGTCCGCGAGGGACGTCGTGGGGTTGTTGACCCGGCCGCCGAACTGGCGCAT
>JANNJB010000853.1:0-10320 GCA_031405615.1 Vicinamibacteria bacterium
GAGCCAGAGTCCCCAGGATGAACGAGAACTCGCCCACCTGCGCGAGGCCGACCGCCACCACCAGGGCGGTCCGCGTCGAGTACCCGAGAATGGCGACCACAACGAGGGCGGCGAGCGGCTTCCCAACAAGGACCACACCGAGGGCGGCCAGGAACAACCACGGCTCAAGGGCGATGAAGCCCGGCTGGAACAACATCCCCACCGATACGAAGAACAAGACGGCGAAAGCGTCGCGAAGGGGGAGGGCGTCGGCGGCCGCCTGCTGGCTGGCCTTCGTCTGGCCCACCACCATTCCCGCGAGGAAGGCGCCGAGCGCAACCGACGCTCCGAAGAATGCCGCGGCTCCCGCGGCGATCGCCACCGTGATTCCGAGAATGGTCAGGGTAAAGAGTTCCCGCGACTGAAGCCGCGCCACTTCGACGAGGAGCCGGGGCACCGCGCGCGAGCCGATGAAGAAGACCAGGCCCACCAGGACCGCGAGTTTTCCGATGGCTGTCGCCATCGCGACGGCGAGCCCCCCCGCGCTCAGGGCGTCTCCCCCACCCGTCGAGAGGGCGGGCAGGACCACGAGGACGATGACGGTGAGAATGTCCTCCACGATCAGCCAACCGATGGCCACACGCCCGGCCGGTGTCCCTACCAGGTGGCGGGATTCGAGGCCGCGCAGGAGCACCACGGTGCTCGCCACCGACAGGGCCATGCCAAGAACCAGACCCTCCAGCATCGGCCAGCCAAATGCGACACCGATGCCGATGCCAAGGAGAGTCGCCACCGTGCACTGGATCAAGGCGCCGGGAATGGCGATCCGCTTGACCTCGATCAGATCCTCGAGATGGAAGTGCAGGCCGACTCCGAACATCAGGAGAATCACCCCGATTTCCGCGAGTTGCGACGCGAGAGCGACATCGCCGACGAAGCCGGGCGAATGCGGTCCGATCACCACGCCCGCGAGGAGATACCCCACGATGGGCGAGAACTTGAATCGGTGCGCGAGCAGGCCAAGCACCCAGGCCACGAGCACCGCGGCCGCGAGGGTCGCAAGCAAGGGGGTGTCGTGAGGCATGAACGGACTACCTTATCGGCGGCGACGCGCTTACGGTTACTTCCGGCGGGACGGGCGACGTTCCCCGGAGGAGCGGCGCGATCTCCAAAGACCCGGTCTCGATCGCCTGGAGGATGAGCCTTGTCGTCTCGCCATACGACCGCACCCCACTCCCGACACCCTGCGCCTTGAGGTAGGTATCGTTCACTTTTTCGCTCACCGCTCCCGCGGCGCCATCGTGGGCCTTCCAGAACGCGGCTTCGTTACGGAAGTCCGCGCCGACCCTCTCGGGCAACATCGCCCAGACCCGGACTCTGGTCTCGCGATCGAGTCTTGCGAGTTCACGATCGAAGTTTACGTAGAGCCCCAGGGCCCCCGAGTAGAAAACCAGCGGATCCGTCGACCTCAGGCACATGAGCACCCCCATCACGGTCGCCTCGTTCTCGCGGGCGAAGCCCTGCTGGTGCGCCTTCTCGTGAGCAGCCACCCTCGGCCAGAGCGTGCGCGGCATCTCCGCATTGATCTGGGCCTCGCCGGTCCAGGGGAAGTAGTAGCCGGACAACTGGAGGCGGCTCAGCGCGAAGGAAACCCGCGAGAATTTCACCGGTCCGAAGGCAACGCCGCGAATCGGCGAAACATCGATGGACACAGGCAGCCTGGACGCGCCCTCAGAAAGGCCTGCGTTGATACGCGCCATCACGACATCGGCATCGCCTTCGAATTCGGGAAGGCCGCCCGCCGCCCGATCCACCAGTCGGGCCGCGCCCTCGGCAAGTTCGATGAAACGGCGGGCCGACGCCTCGTCGGAAGCGGGACCGAGTGACGCCAGTCTTGTGGAAAGGGGTGAATATCGGTAGGCGAGGCCCCAGAGCGCATAGAAGGACAGGACGGCGAGGCCTCCCGACAAAGCCAGCGCGGGCAGGACGGCGGCGCGCTTCATGACCAGCAAGATCAGGCCAACGCCGATGAGAACCACGGCGAGCCCCTCACCCAGATTCGCGGCGGTGAAGCCCGAGAAAGCCTGAAGCATCCCCGCCAGCCGGGGAAGGACCACTGTGCGGTGCCATTCGACGAAGGCGGGCCACTCCAAAGACGCCCGACCGAGTATCGCCAGGATCAGACCGGGGCCCGCCAGGCGGAATCGACGCTCGCTGAACCTCATTCCATGCGCAGGGACTCGACGGGATCCGTGCGCGCAGCGCGCCGCGCGGGGACGAGTGTCGCAATCAGCGCGATCGCACCGAGAAGCACCGCCGCCCCGAGGAAGGTCAGGGGATCGACGCCGGCCATGCCAAACAGAAGACTGCCGATCACCCGCGACAATGCGAGTGCTAGCAGCCATCCAACCGCCGCGCCCGACATCACGATGGTCATGCCCTGGCGAAGCACGAGCGAGAGGACGTTTCGTTCGGTGGCCCCAAGCGCCACCCGAATTCCGATCTCGCGCGTGCTCTGGGCCACGAGAAACGCCATCACGCCGTAGATCCCAAGCGCGGCCAGGAGCAGCGCGAGGCCCGCGAAAAGGGTCAGGAGCGTCATCGCGAAACGAGGCCGGGCCAGCGACTGCTCGACCCACGCCGACATCGTCCGGACGCGGTACACCGGAAGATCCGGGTCGATCGCGCGGATCTGCGCCTTGACCGCGGCCGCGAGCGCAACGGGATCGGCCCCGGTTCTCACCGTGACGTAGAGAGCGCGGGCGCCGGACTGGGTCTGCGGGACGTAGAGAGCAATCCGGCCATCGGTGTCGAGGCCGTACTGCTTCACCCGCCCGACCACGCCCACCACCGTTCGATAGGGCGCGGTGGACTTCAAGTCGCCGAAACGCACGCGCTTTCCGATCGGGTCCTGATTCGGCCAGTATTCGCTGGCCATGAACTCATCAATGATGATCACCCGGTCTTTGTCGAGGGTGTCGTCCTGATTGAAGAAGCGCCCCTTGACCAGCGGAATGCCCATGGCCTCGAAATACCGGCCGGCGGCGACGCGTTGATCGGCGTTGATGAAATTCTCGCCAGGGGGCGGCGTGCGGCCCTCGATCGTGATCGGACCCCAGGCAAAAAAGCCGGAGAGCGGAAGGGACGTCACTCCACCCGAAGCGGTTACCCCGGGAAGGGCGTCGAGTCGGGCCCACAGGTCGCGATAGGTATCGCGGACAATCTGCGCATCGGCGTATCTCGGGCCGGTCAGGGTGAGTTCCATGGTCAGCACACCCTGGGGGTCGAAGCCCGGCGCGACATTTTGAAGTCGCATGAAGCTGCGGACGAGCAGGCCGGAGCCGATCAGAAGAACCAACGAAAGGGCCACCTCGGCGACGACGAGCAGCCGCCTCAAGCCGTGGCCGCGGCCGAAGACCGGACTGGCGCTCGTTGAGCCACGACCCGCGGCGACCAGGGTTTCCGCAGGGTTGACGCGCCGGGCGCCCAGAGCCGGCGCAAGGCCGAACAGAACCCCCGCGCCCGCGCAGAGCACGAACGTGAACAGCAGCACCTCCCCATTCACCGCGATGTCCCCAAGGCGGGGTACGTTCCGCGGCTGGATCAGATGAATCCACTCGACTGCGGCGAAGGACAAGATCGTGCCCAGCAGGCCCCCCAGAAATGCGAGGGTGAGACTTTCCACCAGCAGCTGCAACGCCAGGCGTCGTCCCGAAGCACCCACGGCCACCCGCACCGCGATCTCCTTCTCACGGGCGAGGGCCCGGGAGAGGAGGAGGTTCGCGACGTTGGCGCACGCGATCAGCAGGACGCAACCCACCGATCCGAGCAGCACGAGCAGGGTCTGCCTCACCCCGCCCACGACCTGATCAAGAAGCGGGACGATGCCGAACGTTAAACCGCCGTTTTGCGGATAAACGTCGGGATGGTCGGCGCGAAGCCTGCGCGTGATCCCGTCCATCTCCACCTGCGCCTCGGCGGCGCTCACTCCAGGCTTGAGCTTCGCGATGATGTTGTAGTCCTCCTGACCGCGGTTGCTGACCGCCGCCTCGGCGAGCGGCAGGGGCAGGTACATTTCGCCGTCCTCCGCGGTGCCGAGGGTCGGCAGCACCTCGCGCGGAAGTGAAAAACCTTCCGGCAGGACACCGACAACTTCATAGGGCGTTCCGTTGAGCGTGATCAGGCGGCCGATCACACCGCTCTCGCCTCCGTAGCGCCGCTTCCACGTCCCGTGGCTCAAGACGGCGGCGCCGGCTCGTCCCGGCACATCCTCCTCGGCGAAAAAGAGTCGACCGAGGGCGGGTCGCACACCGAGCATTGGAAGGAGGTTCGAGGACACCCGCAAGACACCGATCCGCTCCGGCACGAACGCTCCGGTGAGGTTCTGATTCGCGCCGATGGCGATCGCCACCTGTTCGAACCCGCGGTGGCCGGATTTGATGTCGAAGTACTGGGCGGTGGAGAACCAGTCCTCGGTGATGTTGAGTCCGGGCGATCGGTTCCAGAGTATGACGAGGCGCTCCGGATCCGCGTAAGGCAAGGGCCGCAGCAACAGGGCGCTCGCCACGCTGAAGATCGCGGTGTTCGCGCCGATCCCGATGGCAATCGAGATAACCGCGACTGCGGTGAACCCCGGATTCTTGAGAAAGCCCCAAAGGGCGTAGCGAAGATCCCGCGCGACCGCGCCGCCGTCCATCTACTCTCTCTCCTTCTGGCCGCTCACGCGGCACAGGATATTGCGGCCCCGGACCGTTTTGTTAAGGTCCGAAGGATCATGCGCCGAATTCCCCTCGCCGTCGCCCTCGCCCTTTTCTCCCTCTTCCCCGTCTCGCGACCCGCACTCGCTCAGGACGCCGTCGATACCCGACTCACCTGGTTCATCTTCCTCGAGACCGGGAAGAAGACGCCCGACGACAAGGAAGCAGTCGCAAAGATGCAGAAGGGACACATCGAGAACTTCGTGCGGCTGCATGGAGAGAAGAAGCTCTTTGCCGCGGGGCCTCTGGCCGATCCATCGAAGGTGAAGCGCGGCATCGTGGTAGTGAAGGCCAAGACACGAGAGGAGTACGTCTCCTACTTCCAGCCCGACGACTACGTCCGTGAGGGGTACATGACGCTCAATGCCGAACGCGCCACCGCCCATCGCGCCCTCAAGAGTGAAGGGATCGAGCCGAGCGGGATCGAAGAGGTCAGGATCGTTCAAATCACACGGCCGCAAACCCCGCTGACCGCGCGGCAGCAGCAGGAAGACCATTCGTTCCTGAAGGGCCTTGCCGACAAGGGAACGGTGGGCGCCTGGTACACACTCGAGCGCGGGAGCACGGCGGAGATCCTCTTCTGCCGCTCCACCGACACCGCGGCGGTGAGCGCACTCCTCGCGGACCTGCCTTCGGTGAAAGCGGCGAAATCGAGCGTGCTGGTCTGGCCGCAGTACATCGGCAAGGGTGTTGTGCCGTAGAAAGTGAATCGGCGCTGAGCCTGAAAGATCTTTGCTAGCATCCGCGCCATGAGCGACAACCAAACCAAACTCGGCGTGGCCCCGAACCTCGGCGGCCTTCTCTGCAACGTGCCCTGCTGTATCGGGTTCATCTTCTCGATCGTGGCGGCGGTGGTTGAAAAAGAGAACAAGTTCGTGAGGTTCCACGCGTTCCAGAGCCTGCTTCTGCACGGTGCCGCCTTCGTGATCGGCTTCGGCATCCAGGTCCTGAGCATCGTGGTGAGTATGGCCATGGGAGCGCTCGGCGGACTCATCGGCCTGCTCGGAATGCCGATCGGCCTGGCCTTCCTCGGCGCCCAGATCTTCCTCATGATCAAAGCCAATGGCAACGAGGAGTTCAAACTCCCCGTGATCGGCGACATGGCCAAGCAGTGGGCCTGATCGGCTGAATGGCGCCGGTTTCCCGCCGCAGCTTCCTGAAAGGGTCGCCTCTTTTCGCGGCGGCCCTCGCGGCCGCGGCGGCGCGGGCGCAGGATCCTCCAAAGCAAGATCCGCCCAAGGCCAAACCCTCACCGTCTCCCACACCCAGGGAGGAGGAGAAGCGCAAAGGTCCAAAGACCGACGAAGAGATCTTCGCGGAGCAGGAAAAGGCCGAAGCGGAACTCAAGGACGAAGAGGGCCGCGAATACCGCATCTGTCCGCAGTGTGGCTTCAGGATGTACCGCCAGGGCCGCACCTGGACGTGTTCGAACTGCGGCTTCAGTTACGTCGACTGAGGGCTTTGCTCCCTCAATAGAGTCGTAAGACGTCGAGGACGTTCCGCAGCGGTTCGCCCGCCAGGAAGCTCCGCAGGTTCTGGCAGAAGAGGTCGGTGAGCCGGCCGTTTTCGCGGTTGCTGGTGCTCGCTGAATGAGGACTGACGAGGACATTGGGCATGGTCCAGAGCGGGCTGTCCTGGGGCAGCGGTTCGGTGGCGAAGACGTCGAGAGCGGCGCCTCCCAGATGCGCGCTTCGAAGCGCCTCGATCATCGCGCTCTCGTCAACCAGGGCGCCGCGTCCGATGTTGATCAGGAAAGCGCCCCGGGGCAGCGATTCGAACTCCCCCGCTCCCATCACCCGTTCCGTCTCGTTCGTGTGCGGCGCGGCGAGGACCACGAACTCGGCTCGCGGCAGAAGCGACTTGAAGGCGACCGAGGCGTGCAGTTCGTCGACGTGGTGAGCAGCGGGATCTTCATTCGTCACCGACCGCTTCACCCCGATCACCCTCATTCCGAACGCCCGCGCGAGTCTCCCCACTTCCCGGCCGATCGAACCGTGGCCGAAGATGACGAGGGTCCGGCCAGCAAGGTCGGTCCCGGCGAAACGTTCCCACTGCTTGCGCGCCTGAAGATCCCGCATCAGGAAGAGGCCGCGGCTCGCTCCGAGCATCGCCATGACGCAGAACTCGGCCAGGGGCGCGGCGTGGATACCGCGAGCCGTCGTGAAGACGACGCCCTTCCATCGCTCGTGATAGCGCCGTTGCGACACGAACTGGCCGATCCCCGCGCTCGATGCCTGCACCCAGCGCACGCGCGGCGCGAGTTCGGGAAGTTCCACGTCGTTCGTGTAGTCGAAATCGAAGAGGACGTCGGCCTGCGCAAGCAACGAGCGCCAGCGCGCCTCATCGGCGGGCGACCGCTGCACCGCCACACCGTTGTGGTCGGCGGCATAGCGCGGCTTTCGCAGAAGCTCTGGCGCGTAGATCACCTCAATCCGGGGGTCGACGGCCCGTACCGTCGCGACGTGTTCCGGCTCGAGATAACTGGCGATCAGGACGGTGAGCCGACCGTTGGCGCTCACGGGGCCTCGGCTCGCACACAGACCGGCCGGCCGCCCGACCTTGCGGATTGATACAGCCCCTCGATCGCCTTCAGGTTTCCGATCGAGTGTTCAATTCCATAGCGCAGCGCGGCGTTCCCCTGCGCCACGTCGGCGAAGTGCTCGACCATCAGTCGATAGTGGTTGTCGCCCGGAACCGCGTGCACGATGACGGGCTCCCGGCCGCGGTACTGAAGGATCTCAGCCACATCGGTGCTGTTGACGAACGTTTCGGAAGCCGAGGCCACCGCCCCAGAAACCCCGGCGGCCTCCACAAACTCACGCCGCTCCAACTTGAACGAGCAATCGAAATGAGCCACCACGCCATTCGCGAAACGCAGCGTGCCCGTGAGCTGAGTGTCGACTCCCCTCTCGTTCCACTCCGCAAAGGCCTGAGCCTCGATCGGTTCGGACCCAGCGATACGCCGGCTCGCGTCCACGCAGTAGCAGCCAAGGTCGAAGAGGGCTCCGCCGCCCAGTTCAGGGAAGAAGCGGATGTTGTCCGCGCGCAGGAGTTTGAACGTGAAGGCGCTCCGGATGACGCGAATCTCCCCAACCGCTCCTCCCCTTGAAAGCTCCAAGAGCTTTTCCGTCCGGGGATGGAAGCGATACATGAACGCTTCCATGAGAGTGACGCCGTTGGCATTGGCGGCCGCCTGCATCTCGCGGCAATCCGCCGCGGTCGTAGCGAGCGGCTTTTCGCACAGGATGTGTTTCCCCTTCTCCGCGGCGCGGGTCGTCCACTCTCGATGCATCGAGTTTGGAAGCGGGATGTAAACGGCCTCGATTTCAGGATCGTCGAGGAGCGCTTCGTACGAACCGTAGTGCCGCCCGATCCCGCCCTGCGCCGCGAATTCCCTGGCCCGCGCAAGATCGCGGCTCGCCACCGCCACGAGTTCGGCGTTGCGTGAGGCCTGGATCGCGGGGTTCACCTGGTTGCGGCCGATGTTGGCGGTGCTGAGCACGCCGAAACGAAGCTTCCTCGACATTCGGGCCGGAGCATACGGCCTTCACCCTGGGTCGGCGGTCGGAGGGAAGCCCTCGAACGCTTTATACTGTAGGGATGCTTAGAGCCGGTATCGTAGGTTTGCCCAACGTCGGCTTGTCCACCCTCTTCAACGCCGTCACCCGCAACCGCAAGGCGGAAGCGGCCAACTACCCCTTCTGCACCATCGACCCCAACGTGGGCATGGTCACGGTGCCCGACGCGCGCCTCGAGGTGCTCCAGAAGATCGCGGGAACGAATGTCGTGATTCCCGCCGCCATCGAGTTCGTGGATATCGCCGGCCTGGTGAAAGGCGCAAGTCAGGGTGAGGGCCTCGGCAACAAGTTCCTCACCCACATCCGCGAGGTCGACGCGATCGTCCAGGTCGTCCGGTGTTTCGAGGACGCGGACGTGCTTCACGTCGCGGGCTCGGTGGATCCGGTGCGCGACATCGAAGTCATCAACACCGAGTTGATGCTCGCGGACCTCGAGACGGTGCGGAAGAAGCGGGAGAAGATCGCGCGCGAGGTGAAGCGAGGGGACAAGGTCGCAGCCACCGAGGACGCGGTGCTCGCCAAGATCGAAGCTGCCCTCGATGCGGGCAAGCCGGCGCTCACCGTCGATCTGAGCAAGGACGAGAAGGCCATCTCCAACTCCTTCTTCCTGCTCTCCGACAAGCCCACGATCTTTGCCTGCAACGTCAAGGACTCCGACCTTGCGACCGCGGACGCGAACCCCTACGTCTTGAAGGTCCGCGAGTATGTCGGCACGCATCTCGCCTGCGAGGCCGTCGTGGTAAGCGCGCAGATCGAGAGCGACCTGATCGACCTCTCGCCGGAGGATTCCGCCGAATTCCTGAAAGACCTCGGGGTGAGCGAGAGCGGCATGGGCCCGCTCATCCGCGCGACCTACCACCTGCTCGGTCTTCAGACCTACTTCACCGCCGGCGAAAAGGAAGTCCGCGCGTGGACGATCCACATCGGAGATACCGCACCCAGGGCGGCGGGCGTCATCCACTCCGACTTCGAGAAGGGCTTCATCAAGGCCGAGACCGTGGCTGACAAAGACCTCGTCGGGTGCGGTTCGGTCGCGTCGGCGCGCGAGAAGGGCCTCTACCGCATGGAAGGCAAGACGTACGTGGTGGCCGACGGCGACGTGATGCTCTTTAAGTTCAACGTCTGAGGCCGGGGGGCCACACTCCCAACCCTCCGTCATTGCGAGGGCCCCGTCCCTTGCCGTGGCCCGAAGCAATCCTCGGGGAACGAAGGATCACGATGGCCACCGAGGATCGCTTCGCTCCCCCCGAGACGTCGGCCTTGCTCGCGATGACGGTTGGGAGGCGCCCCCGGTCGCTGCGGCGACGTGAAGCCGCCTCCGCTTGCTTTCGAGCCAAGCCGCACCTTCGACGGCTATCCTCGGAAAATGCCTTTCAAACGCATCACCGACTATCCCCGTAGACCTCATCTCGAGTTCTATCGGGCGAACCCTTCTCCCTTCTACGCCGTGACCTTCGAACTCGAGGCGTCGCGGATCCGGGCGCGGGCGCGCGCGGTCGGCGGTTCGGTGTACGCCGCGCTCTGTTGGGGGTTCCACCGGGCGATGTTGCAGGTCGACGCGTTTCGCACGCGGCTCGAGGGGGAGGACGTCGTGCTCTACGACACACTCCGCATCGGCATGACCGTCCCGGGTCCCGGGCGGACCTTTACCTTCGCCACTCACGACTGGAACGAGTCGGGCCCCGCGTTCCTGAAGGCCGCGGGCGAGGAGATCGCCCGCTCCTCCGCCCAGGTGAACCTCGATCGTGGGGGCGATCCCGACTTCGCCTACTACACCGCGGTCCCGGGCGTTCCCTTTCTTGGCATTACGCATGTGATCCATCGCGATCGCACCGCCGGACAGCCGATGACCGCCTTCGGCAAGTTCCGCGAGGAGGGCGACCGGCTGTTCGTTCCGGTCGGCCTTCAGGTGAACCACATGTACGTGGACGGCCTCGACGTGAGCGATCTCTACGAAGGTGCTTCGAGATCCTTCATCGACGCCTTCTAGCTCCTACTCCGGGAGT
>JANNJB010000854.1:0-5642 GCA_031405615.1 Vicinamibacteria bacterium
AACAGATTGACCGGCAAACCGGGGACGTCGACGCGCGTTGAAAAGACACATCCGGACTGGGGCATGCGTGCCAGTTCCGCCGCCGGGCGGCCATGGCGGGCGCTGGTGAGGTACAGCGTCTTCAGGTCGTCCCCGCCAAAACAGGGCATGGTGGGACACATCACGGGGGTGGCAATCTCCGCGAGCAGCTTTCCGTCCGGCGACACTTTGAGCAGGCGCTGGCCTTCGAACATGGCGACATAGTAATTTCCCTGCGTGTCCACCCCCGAGGCGTTGTTCGCCCAGATCTCCCGTCACCGGCCCACCGTTCTGATCAACGTTCCCACGATGGTGCATCAGATGACATCGCATGGCGACGCGGCGAAGCAGGACCTTGGATGCCTGCGCGCGACCACATCGGCGGGTGAGGCCCTGAGCGAGGAGCTGTACCGGAGATGGCAGACGACGTTCGGAGTGCCTCTGCTCGATGGCCTCGGGACGGCCGAGATGTGGCACATCTTCCTCACGAACACCGTGAAGGATGTGCGGCCCGGAAGCCTCGGTCTCGCGGTGCCGGGGTTCGACGTGCGGGTGTGCGACGACGATGGCCGCGAACTGCCGCGCGGGGAAACCGGATTCCTCTGGGTGCGGGGCGGGTCGCGGGCGATCGCCTACTGGCACGAGATGGACAAGACGCAGCAGGTCTTTCGCGGAGAGTGGTACGCCTCGCGCGACATGGTCCGACAGGACGAGGAGGGTTTCTTCTACTACTCGGGCCGCGACGACGACATGCTGAAAGTCGGCGGACGATGGCTCGCCCCCGCCGAAGTCGAGAACTGTCTGCAGCAACATTCGAACGTGGCCGAAGTGGCGGTGGTGGGCGTTCCCGACGCGCAGGGTCTGGTGAAGCCGTGGGCCTATGTGGTCGCAAGGTCCTGCGCCGCCTCGGCCCGCGCCTCGTTCGCCGAGGACCTTCGCGCCTTCGCCCTCGAGCGGCTCGAGCCTTACAAGGCCCCGCGTCAGGTCGTGGTTTTAGAAGCCATGCCGCGCACCCACCTCGGCAAGGTCGACAGAGGCAAGCTGAGGAGGATGTAGCATCCCGCCCTGGTGAAGGGCCCGTTTCCCTGGATCGCGGTAGCCTGGCTCGCCCTGTCGATCCGAGGCCTCGCACCCGTCCCGAGTCTTGGGGGTTGGACCTCGCTGCTGCCGCTGGTCCTCCTCGCTCTGGCCTCTTGCCTCATTCCGGCCTGGCGTCTGCGGCGTTGTTCCAGCGAGAAGACCGCGAGTGACCCGAGCACCTTCCTTCTGCTCGCGCACTTCCCCCTTTGGGCGATGTTCTATTTCACCCTCGGCGCGAACCATGGTGTGGACGCGATCGACCACCTGGAGTTCGTGCGAAGCGCGGTCATAGACCACGACCTCGACGTCCGAAACGACGACGCGGTCTTCGGGGGAACACCCGGTGCGATCGACCCCTCGCAGATCAACATGCACGGCGTGGGCCCCGCCATCCTCTGGGCGCCTCTGTACTCGGCGGCGCACGTCCTTTGCGGTGTGATCGGCCAGAGCTGCAATGGCGCCAGCCGGCCTTATCTAGCCGCCAGCACGTTTACCAGCATGATGTTGAGCGCCTGGGGCCTTGTGGCGACCTACCGACTGGCCCTGCTCTTTGCACCCCGAGGGCCCGCGCTCGTCTCGGTTTTCGGTGTGGCCTGGGGCACTTTTTTGTGGTGGTATCTCACCTTCGAACCGACGATGTCCCACAATCTTTCGTTCGCGGCCTCAGCCCTCGCATTCCTGCTGATTTGCCGCGCGCCATCACGGGCGGCTGCCTGGTTCTTCGCCGGAGTGGTCGTTGGTTTCACCGCATCCATCCGGTTCGCCGACGTGCTCATCGGCGCGGCGGCACTGCCCTTCATCCTGGCGTCCCCCCACACGCAGAGGCCGCGGCAAGAAACACTGAAGAGCCTTTTGGCCCTGGGCCTCGGCGTGGTTGTCGGTTTCGCGCCGCAGATGTTCGCGTGGTCGCGGATCTTCGGGGCGCCGCTCGTGATCCCTCACGGAAACGACTTCCTCGATCGCGGGTCCGCTGCTATTGACGTGCTCTTCTCTCCCCAGGCCGGTCTCTTCACCTGGTCACCGCTGCTGCTCCTGGCCCTGCCCGGACTTCTTTTTTTTAGACGGCTCGGATGGCGCGCCGCCACCGGCTTTTGGACCGCCATTCTCCTCATCTACATCACCAACGCGCGAGCCTACTGGTGGGCCGGCGACGGCTTCGGAGGACGCCGCTTCTGCACGATCCTGCCCGTGCTCGCGGTGGGCCTTGCGCTGTCGATCGACGCTCTGACCCGAGCGGCGCAGCGGCGACCCCTTCTCGCCCCCGCCGGCCTGGTGATGTTCGCGGCGGGCTGGAATCTCCTGCTCGCCGAAGGTCAGCGGCAATATGCCTGGGCCTGGGATGTTCCCGTTACTTTCACCCAGATGACGCGGGTGGCCGCGGACCTCATCAGTCGCGGCACGGGTTCGCCGCTGGCGCTGCCCGGCGCTTTGGCGGAAAGCCTCCAGACCGGGAAACCGTTGGCCGACTACGAGAACTCGA
The DNA here is from genome assembly GCA_031405615.1 of Vicinamibacteria bacterium. Taxonomy (GTDB): domain Bacteria; phylum Acidobacteriota; class Vicinamibacteria; order Fen-336; family JAGNNV01; genus JAGNNV01. The sequence continues at coordinate 2,579 of JANNJB010000854.1, forward strand.
AATTCCGACGAGTGTTCTCGATACTGACGGTGAGATTCGGAGAAGACGACATGCCTTTCCTGAAGACCGGCTTCTCTGTGCCCCAAGGCCAGGGCGAGGGACTTCACCGGTCGATTCGCGAGGCACGGATCGAAATCGCCCTGCACCGCGCCGAGGACTACCGAATAACGCTCGACACCGCGGGGCTCTCGGGTCAGACCCTCCGCATCGCGGTCAACGATGTCCAGGTCGCGGAGTGTGGTCTGACGGCTCAGCGACAGGCATGCGAAGGGGTGGCCCCATCACGCGCGGTCCGGACGGGGGTCAACGAAATCGCGATTCGAGTCGAACCGGTCCGCCACGACCGGGAGAAGGCGCGCCTCTACACCTTGAGGCTCATACCGGAACGGTCCGCGCCACGCGAGTGACCACGACGTTGTCTCGCTTTTCGCAACACTGGTGGATTCTCTCCGCCCTCTCGTTCGTCGTCGTGTGCCTGTTCTTCAAGGACTTTGGAGTGGCGTGGGACGACCCTCTCCAGGCCCAGTACGGCGAGTTGCTTGTCGCTTACTACGCATCGATGGGCACAGACGATCGATTCATGTCTCTCGCGGATCTTCGCTACTACGGCGGCGCCTTCGAAATCGTGGCCCAACTCGCGGCGCAGTTCTCACCCTGGAGCCCCTACGAGACGCGCAGGCTCCTCGGGGGTCTGGTGGGCGCTCTCGGTGTCCTGGGATGCGGTGCGCTTGGGAGTCTCATCGGCGGCAGGGGTATCGCGTGGCTCTCCGCGACATTCCTCGCGACGTGGCCCATGTGGGTGGGGCACGCCTTCATCAACTCCAAGGATGTGCCTTTCGCCGCCGCGTATGTGTGGGCGGTTTATTTCCTGACGCGCATCGCCAAAGACGACAGGGTACGGCCAGCCCACCATGCGGGTTTCGCCGTGGCGGCCGGTCTCGCGATGGGAATCCGGGTGTTCGGACTCTTCCTGCTCGGCCTCTATGCCTGTCTCCTGGCCCGAGCCGCGCTCCAGACAATTCGTGCAGGGAGCGCCCCTGTCGCCCGGAAGCTCCTCACTCAAGCACTCGCGTTTGGCCTCGCCGGAACAGGGTCGTGGCTGCTCATGATGCTGGGGTGGCCCTGGACGCATGGCGGCCCAATAGAGCGGCCCTTCGAAGCGGCGCGGCTCATGACCCGATTCCCGAGGCCCATGGAGATTCTCTTCGACGGGCAGGTGATGGTGACCACCAGGCTCCCCTGGAGTTATGCGCCCACGTGGCTCGCGGCCACTCTCTCGCCGCTCGTGGTGATCCTTCTTCTCATTCTGGTCCCGCTGCTCCTGCTGCGCTTGAAGAAGAGACCGCAGGTCCCAAGCGCCGCCGCCGCGATACTCCTCGTGTGCGGGAGCCTTCCCCTCCTGGCCGCGGTCACAGGACGTGTGGTGCTCTACGATGGGATCCGGCAGTTGCTCTTCATCGGCCCGCTCTTGATGGTGGCTGCGGCCTGGAGCGCGGTCGAGCTGTTGAAGAACCTCGCATCGACGCGAACGCGGCTGCTCGCCGTGGCGGCCGGCGTGATCCTGAGCCTCGACCCGGTGGCGGGATTGGTCCGCCTCCACCCCTATCAATACATCTACTTCAACCAGTTGGTCGGCGGCCTCAAAGGTGCGGCCGGTCGTTTCGAAACGGACTACTGGGGCCTCGGCCTTCGGGAGGCGGCGGAGTGGGTCAACCAGAATCAGCTTCTGCTGAAGAGTCGGGGCGGGCTCAAGGTGTTCATTCCTCACAATTGCGGGGAACCCACCTCGGCCGGCGCTTACCTCGACCCGAGGGTCCGTCTCACCGACAACAACCTCGCGGGTGACTACGTCCTTGCGCCCACGCGGTTCGGCTGCGACAAGAGCTTCAACGGAACCGCTGTCTTCACGGTCAGGAGGGAAGGAGTTCCTCTCGTCGTGGTCAAGATGATGGAGTGAGCATCCCCTGCAGCCCTATTTCCCCGGCGATGGGCGTACGCCTTCATCGCGGTCTCGACGGCCACGCCGTGTTTGCGCAGCGCGTCGGTCAGGGTGAATTCGTGGAGCAGCGCCAGCGCTTCCGCGCGGGTCTTCCCTTCAGACATATCCCTTCGCCGCCACCTGCTCCATCTCGGACGCGAAAGCGTCGATCTCGTCGACCGTGGTGTACACGTTCGGGGTGATGCGAAGGCCCTGGTACTCGGCGTGAACGATGGCGACGGTGAAGATTCGTTTCTTCCCCCAGAGGTGTCCCTGCAGCTTGCTGGTGTCGACGCCGCGGATGCCCACATTGCCGATGGCGCAGCCCATGGCCGGATCGAAGCTCGTGTTAATGACAAACCTCGGATCCGCGGACAACCGTTTCATCCATCGGTCACGGAGGTACCGCAGGCGCGCCGACTTCCTCTCGGCGCCAATGCCGCGGTGGAAGACGATGGCCTCCGCGATGGCGTTGTGATTCGCCGCCGGGTGCGTGCCGATCTCCTCGAACTTCCGGATGTCGTCGTCCTGCTTCGCCTCGGCCGCCATCAGGGGCCACAGCGACTTGATCCGGTTCTTCCGCACGTAGAGGAAGCCCGTGCCGATAGGAGCCAGCATCCACTTGTGCAGGCTCACGCCGTAGAAGTCGCAGTCGACATCCTTGTGCTTGATCGGCCACTGCGCGAACGCGTGGGCGCCGTCGACGATCACTTCGATGCCCCGCGAGCGGGCGAACTCACAGACGCGCTTCACCGGGAAGATCTGTCCGGCCTAACCTACAGCACGACGAGCGACTATTTGCAATTGATCGCGCTTGCCGACGGCGCCGCCAGCCGACCCCAGGTGGCGAGGCTGGAGTCGCCGGTCTCGTTCCGGAACGGAGCTACCGCCACCGGTTCCGAGAGCCCGACACCGAGGCCTGCCTGGGTCTGTGGTCGGAGGGTCAGCCAGCCGGCTCCGGCCGTGAGCAGGAGCAGCGCGGCCCACGGCCACATCTGCCGCCGGACCTCCTGCCGGGGTCCCGGGACCGGCCCTGGCGACGCCGCGTGCATCTTCCCCAACAGCGCCGCGCCATCGTGGGGACGG
>JANNJB010000855.1:0-3224 GCA_031405615.1 Vicinamibacteria bacterium
TGGGCCTCGAGAATCACCTGGCCGGAGACCCCCGCGACCTGGGCGACCGACGGGTATTGCGGCGGGCGCGAGTCGATGAGTTTCGGCTCGCGGAGCAGGCCACCGATTCGCGGTGGCTCGAGCGCCCTGGGCGGCGCCGGAACCGGACTTTCCCCGCACAGCGCCCCGAGGGCGCAGTCCACGCCAGTGTCGTCGCCCGTCCCCCCGGGACCTCCGTCGCCGGCTCCCCTCGAGCCTGGCGCCATGTCGAGGTCCGGGTCGAGGACGTCGCTCGCGCTGATGAGGGTCGGCGTGTCCTTTGGGACGGTGAGGTCCGGAACCGCGGCCCGCGCCGCGCGTGGTGCGGCGCCTTTGCGGGGGTCACTCGTTCGGGGGGACGAAGCGGCAGGAAGCATCACCGAGATCGGTTTCACGAGCGGAGCCTGAAAGTTATTCGCGGTCTCTGGAGGCGCCGTGGTCGTCAAGATAGGAACGAGCACGAGAGCGCCGATCCCCGCGCCATGGATGAAAAGAGAAAGCGACGCTCCTGAGGCGGGCTTCGACGGAAACGAAGGGCTCGAACCTCGCAGATCGAGTGAGAGTGTCGACATGGCGGCCTCCTCGCGATTCAGGGCGACCGGCGGTGCGCCGGACCTTCTCAACCCAAGACGCCCGACCGGGCGGACTTCTTGGCCGATCGCGTGGAGTCGCTATTCGAGGCTGAGGGTGAGGGTCTTTCCCACGAGGGCCAGAAGCCGCCTCGTTTCCCCTGCGGCGAGCTTCACCGTTCTCGACTCGATGAACTCGGCGGCCCCGGAGCGGACCTCGACTTTGATGACGTGCTCGCCCGGAGGGATCACGAGATCAGTGCCGAAGCGGCCGTCATAACCCTTGATCACTCCGAGGACCTTGGTCGGCATGCCCATGATGCTGTTCGCGAACACCACGCGGTCATCGACCTTGATCCGAAGCGTGCCGCTCGCGAAAGAGTGCTTGAGGTCGAGGGTGACGCGCGCGGCGCGTCCCGAACCCTGCACAGAGAGGACGGGGACGGCCGGCTCGGGCGTCGGGGTCCGCGTCGGGAGGGGCGTGGGCCCGGGGGGGCGAGCCGTGTTGGTTTCCGGTCTGGCCGTCTGGGTGGGGGTGATGGGACTCTCGTCCGGGGTCGATGGCGCCGGTCTTTGCAGAAACAAGACGACACCCACGCCAAGCGCGATTCCAAGGGCCACCGCGCCGGCGAGCCGGAGATTTCCCTTTCGGGAGGTGTCCTCCGCGGTCGCCCCGGCGTCGCTCGATACATAAGGCGCCGCGCGTGGCTGCGTGACCGTGTGTTTGGGCGAGTGAACCGCGTTCAGTGCGATGGTGTCGAGGGGCCCGAGCTGAGTCGCGTGAAGGGGCGGCTTGCCTTCGAGCACACACTCGAGATCGGTTGCGAAGTGGGCCGCCGAGTCATAGCGGGCGTTTCGTTCCTTGCGCAGCGCGCGGGCGATCACAGAGTCGAGCGTCCTTGGGGCCTTGACCAGGCTCGATGCGGGTCGGGGTTCGTCACGGATGATCTTCGTGAGGGTCGCGGCCATGGTCGATCCTTCGAACGGCCGGACGTTGGTGACCAGTTCGTACAACACGGCGCCGAGGGAAAAGATGTCGGAGCGGCCGTCGACCTCCTCGCCCGACGCCTGCTCGGGTGACATGTAGGCCGGGGTGCCGAAGATCTGGCCCGCCACCGTGAGCTGCGCGGCGCTCGCCTTGGCGATGCCGAAGTCCATGATCTTGGGCTGGCCGGCGCCGTTGAGCATGATGTTCGCGGGTTTGATGTCCCGGTGCACGATGTGGTGGGAGTGCGCGGTCTGGAGCGCGCGCGCCACCTTGGCGATGATCTGCGCCGCCTCTTCCCAGGGCATGGCGCCTCGGGCCAGGACCGACGCGAGGGTTTCGCCTCGCACGTACTCGAGGGCCATGAAGAGCAGCCCGGAATCGAAATCGCGGCCGACGTCGTACACCGCCACCACGTTCTGGTCATCCAGCGTGGCGGATATCCGCGCCTCGGAGAGAAACCGCTGCTCGAAGGCCTCCCGCTCGTGCGGAGCGATCGCGGCCATGGCCCCGAAGGTCTTGAGCGCCACGGTTCGGCCGAGGGTGGTGTCGCGCGCCTGATACACGACGCCCATGGTCCCGCGACCGAGTTCGCGTTCTATCCGGTATCGACCGATCTGGGAGGGTGGCGCTGTGGTCATCGGTAACCGCTCAATGCGGGTGGAAAACGTAGGATAACGCGATGATCCCCCAAGTCCTGCTGCTCGCGGCTTCGGTTTCCACGGCATTCGCCCCGCCGCAGGCGGCCCCCGAGACTCCTTCGATGCACGCGCCCTTTGGCGCGCTGCTGCGGGCTCACGTGCAGCACGGACTCGTTGACTATGACGCGTTCCAGAAAGCGCCGGGGTTCCCGAGGTACCTCGACTCCCTCGCATCCGCCCGGCTCGAGGGAATGTCGAAAGACGACCGGCTCGCGTTCTGGATCAACGTGTACAACGCCTACACGATCGCCCTGATCAACAAGCACAACGAGCGCGAGTCCATTCGGAACATCAACATGTTCCTGGGCCTCGTCAAGGGCAAGGGCCCGTGGAAGGAGGAGATCGTGCGCGCCGCAGGCCGCAGGCTGACCCTCGACGACGTCGAGCACAAGATCATCCGAGTGGAGTTCAAGGAACCGCGAATCCATGCCGCCCTCGTCTGCGCCGCGATGTCCTGCCCGCCGCTGCGTACCGAAGCCTACGAGGGGCGCAGACTCAACGAGCAGCTCGAGGATCAGACCCGGACGTTCCTGCGTGACCGGCAGACGGAGAATCGTCTTGATCTTGGCAACAGCGTGATCCACCTCTCGCCCATCTTCGACTGGTACCGCGAGGATTTCGGCAAGACCGATGCCGCGATCCTCCGTTTCGTGGCCCGGTATTTCGACGGAATGGGGGAGAAGAACGCATTCTCCGATGCGCGTCTCAAGATCGAGTTCACCACCTACGACTGGTCTCTCAATCTGCAAAGACCGCGCGTGACGCAGTAACCTCCGCGGTCCTTTGTCGATGACCCGGTTCTTTCGCTCGCCCAAATTCCCGATCTTCCTGATCGTCTTCGTGGACGTCATCGGCCTCGGGATCACCATTCCGGTCCTGCCCGTCTACGCCGAGGGCTACTTCAAGCTCTCCGGGATCGAGATCGCGGGGCTCACGAGCCTTTTTTTCGCG
>JANNJB010000856.1:0-20810 GCA_031405615.1 Vicinamibacteria bacterium
AACAAGGCAAGGCCCTCGACGGCGTCCGCATCCTCGATTTCACGCACGTGCAATCGGGGCCGACCTGCACGCAGCTGCTCGGCTACATGGGCGCGGACTGCATCAAGGTCGAGCGCCCGGGCGTCGGCGACATCACGCGCACGCAGCTCCGCGACGTGAAGGGCGCCGATTCGCTCTACTTCACGATGCTCAACGGCAACAAGCGATCGATCACGATCGATTCCAAGCATCCGAAGGGCAAGGAGATCCTCGAGCGGCTGGTGAAGGCCTGCGACGTCCTCGTCGAGAACTTCGCGCCCGGCACGCTCGACCGCATGGGGTTCACGTGGGAGCATGTCCACAAGCTGAACCCGCGCATGATCCTGGCGTCGGTCAAAGGCTTCGGCCCGGGTCCGTACGAGGAGTGCAAGGTCTACGAGAACATCGCGCAGTGCGCCGGCGGCGCGGCGTCGACGACCGGGTTTCGTGAGGGTCCGCCGCTCGTCACGGGCGCCCAGATCGGCGATTCGGGCACGGGGCTCCACCTGGCGCTCGGCATCGTCGCGGCGCTGTTTCAGCGCAACCGGACCGGCCGCGGGCAGCGCGTGCTCTGCGCGATGCAGGACGGCGTGCTCAACCTCGCGCGCGTGAAGCTGCGCGATCAGCAGCGGTTGGCGCACGGCCCGCTCGAAGAGTTCAGCCAGTTCGGCGAAGGCGTTCCGTTCGGCAAAGCGGTGCCTCGCGCGGGCAACGATTCTGGCGGCGGTCAGCCCGGCTGGATTCTGAAGTGCAAAGGCTGGGAGACCGATCCCGACGCCTACATCTACTTCATCACGCAAGCGCCGGTGTGGGAGCCGATCTGCGATCTGATCGGCAAGCCGGAATGGAAAACCGATCCGGAGTACGCGAAGCCGCCGGCCCGTTTGCCGAAGCTGAAGCACATCTTCGCGACGATCGAAGACTGGACCAAGACCAAGACGAAATTCGAAGTCATGGATCTCTGCAATCAGCACGACATTCCGGTCGGGCCGATCCTGTCGATGAAGGAAATCGCCGAGGAGCAATCACTGCGCGACACCGGCACGGTGGTAGAAGTGGACCACCCGACCCGCGGCAAGTACCTCACGGTCGGTAATCCGATCAAGTTGTCGGATTCGCCGTGCGACGTGAAGCGTTCGCCGCTCCTGGGCGAGCATACCGAAGAGATCCTGATCAAGGTGCTCGGCTACAAGTCGAAAGAGGTGGCCGCCATCAAGGCCTCGGGCGCATGCGAATAGTTGTTCACGGTCAGCAGGCGTTTGGCAAAGCGGTGCTGGACGCGCTGCTCAAGCGGGGTGAAGACGTCGTCGCCGTTTATGTGGCACCCGAGAAGGCAGGACAAAAGCCGGACCCGTTGAAGGAGGCCGCGGTGGCCGCAGGCCTGCCCGTTTACCAGCCGGCGTCGTACCGCAAGCCGGAAGTGTGGGATGAATTCCGCGCGCTGAAGCCCGACCTGCAGGTGATGGCCTTCGTCACGCTGTTGGTGCCGGAAGACTTCCTCAACATCCCAACCCACGGCTCGATCCAGTATCACCCGTCGCTCCTGCCCGCGCACCGCGGCGCGACGTCGATCAACTGGCCGATCATTCTCGGCGAGAAGGAAACCGGGCTGTCGATCTTCTGGCCGGACAACGGGCTAGACACCGGCCCCGTGCTGCTGCAGAAGAAGACTCCGATCTCGAACACGGACACGCTCGGCACGGTCTATTTCGATCGCCTGTTCCCCTTGGGCGTCGACGCGATGCTCGAGGCCGTCGATCAGGTGAAGGCCGGCAAGGCGCCGCGGATCGCGCAAGACGAGAGCCTCGCAACATACGAAGGCAAGTGCACCGCCGAAACCGCGCGGATCGACTGGGGCAAGTCGTGGCGCCAGATCGACCCGCTGATTCGCGGCTGCAGCCCGGCGCCCGGCGCGTGGACGACGATCAACGGCGCGACGCTGCAGATCTTCGAGGCGAAGCCGGTGCCGGCAACCGATCCGAAAGGCATCGGCGGCAAACCTGGCGAGATCGTCGAAGCGAGCGAGGCCGGCTTTACGGTCGTGTGCGCCGACGGCCGCTTCCAAGTCCTGCGAGTGAAGCCCGCCGACGGCGGCAAGGTCGCCGCGGGAGAGTTCGTGAAATCCGCCGGCGTCGCTGCCGGCACAAGACTGGTGTAAACGTGCCTGCATCGCAGCATCAGAATCCCAAGAGCGACATCGAGATCTCGCAAGCGGCGGCGATGACGCCGATCATGGAGATCGCGAGCGCGCGGCTCGGCATCAAGGCGCAGGACCTCGTCCCCTACGGCCACTACAAGGCCAAGCTGTCGATGGACTACGTCAAATCGTTGAAGGGCAAGCCGAACGGCAAGTTGATCCTCGTCACGGCGATCACCCCGACGCCGGCCGGCGAAGGCAAGACGACGACCACGGTCGGGTTGACCGATGCGCTCAACATCATCGGCAAGAAGGCGATGTTGTGCCTGCGCGAGCCGTCGCTCGGTCCCTCGTTCGGCATGAAGGGCGGCGCGGCCGGCGGCGGCTACGCGCAGGTGGTGCCGATGGAGGACATCAACCTCCACTTCACCGGCGACTTCCACGCCATCACGTCGGCGAACAACCTCCTGGCGGCCCTGCTCGACAATCACATCTATTGGGGCAACGCGCTCGCGATCGATCAGCGGCGGGTCGCCTGGCGCCGCGTGCTGGACATGAACGATCGTGCGCTGCGGGAGATCGTCAGCTCGCTCGGCGGCGCCGCCAACGGCTACCCGCGCGAAGACGGCTTCGACATCACGGTCGCGTCGGAAGTGATGGCCATCTTCTGCCTCGCGTCCGATCTCGACGATCTGCGGCGGCGCCTCGGCAACATCATTGTCGCCTACACCCGCGACAAGAAGCCCGTGCGCGCCGGCGATCTCAAGGCGCAGGGCGCCATGACCGCGCTCCTCAAGGACGCGCTCTCCCCCAACCTGGTCCAGACGCTCGAAGGCACGCCGGCCTTCATTCATGGCGGGCCGTTTGCCAACATCGCGCACGGCTGCAATTCCGTGCTGGCCACGACGACGGCGTTGAAGCTGGCGGACTACGTGGTGACCGAAGCGGGCTTCGGCGCCGACCTGGGCGGCGAGAAGTTCCTCGACATCAAGTGCCGCAAGGCCGGCCTCGAGCCCGCCTGCGTCGTGCTGGTCGCCACCATTCGCGCGCTGAAAATGCACGGCGGCGTGAAGAAGGACGATCTCAAGAAAGAAGATCTGAAGGCGCTCGAGACCGGCATGAGCAACCTCAGATGCCACGTCGAGAACGTGCGAAAGTTCGGGCTCGAGCCGGTCGTTTCGATCAACCGCTTCAGCGCCGACACCGACGCGGAGATCGCGCTGGTCACGTCGGGCTGCACGCAACTCGGCGTCGAGTGCCACATGGCCGACCACTGGGCGATGGGCGGCCAGGGCGCCACCGACCTCGCGCACGCGGTCGTCAAGATCTGCGACAGCGGCAAGAGCAAGCTGAAGTTCCTCTATCCCGACGAGATGCCGCTGTTCGAGAAGATCCGCACCATCGCGCGGGAGATCTATCGCGCCAGGGACATCTCGGCCGAGAAGGCGGTCAAGGATCAGCTCGCCGCGTTCGAGGCGATGGGCTACGGCACGGCGCCGATTTGCGTCGCCAAGACGCAATACAGCTTCTCGACCAACCCCGATGCCAAGGGCGCGCCGGTCGATCACATCATCAACGTGCGCGAGGTCCGGCTCTCCGCGGGCGCGGAGTTCGTGGTCGCGATCTGCGGAGAGATCATGACCATGCCGGGCCTGCCGCGTGTGCCGGCGGCCGACGCCATCGACGTGGGGGCGGACGGTCGCATCGTCGGATTGTTCTGAGGCGATCACGCAGGAGTCGCCACCTTCGGTTTTGGTCCCGCCCTCGGCAACACCAGGCCTGTTGGTGACCCTCGATCTTGCCAACATCACGAGGACGATGCCATCGTCGTCCGATGAAGACAAACGAGCGTGTCGTTTCTGAGTGGGTCGGATCAGCCGCCCCTCCTACCGCGCCGAAACTGCTCGATCGCGTGCGTGACGCAATCCGCACGCGTCACTACAGTCGCCGGACCGAGGAGGCGTACGCCCAGTGGATTCGCCGTTACATTGTGTTCCATCACAAGAGGCTCCATGAGGCTGACCTGGCCAGAGCCGGGGGGCGGGCTGGCGTTCTCAAGCGTCACAGTCCGCATGTGATGCGGCACTCGTTTGCCACGCATCTCCTTGAAGACGGGAAAACATCCGCACGGTGCAAGAGTTGCTCGGTCATCGGGACGTTAGTACGACGATGACGTATCTCCACGTCCTGCAGCGTGGCGCACTGGGGGTGAAGAGTCCCATGGATCGGCTGTGACGTGGTTACGCGCGAGCCTCGCGCGTATCCGCCAGGGGCCGTTCGAGTTGCCATGACTCGAAGCCGGGTCGAATGATGTGGTTCCGGGCGTTCTGCTGAATTCCGACTCTGTGGTTGCGCGCGAAGGCCAGCGCGTAACCGGGCACCGTCGCTCTGTGGCGCCGGCATTTCCGGTTCGGTTCGCTCGTAACCACGGCGTGGGGTGTGACGGATTCCTTGCTAGAATCCAGCTGGATTCTGAGGATTACGGCAACGAATCAGGATCAGGCCATGTTGTGGTTACGTGCGGCTTGGCGGTCCACTTGTAGTTAGACCGCTTACCGCGACACCATGCATGTGGTTCCGCCAATGAACAGTCAGGAAGACTTCGCAAGACAGACGATCGAACTGGCCCGCCAAGCGAGATTGGCGGGCAACCACCCATTTGGAGCACTTCTCGTTGTCGACGGCAAGGTTACATTGACGGCGCAGAATACGGTAGCAACGGAGTCCGATCCGACCGCTCACGCCGAAACCAATCTGGTGTCCAAGGCAATCAGGCAGCTCTCGCGTGATCAGATCCGTCGCAGCGTGCTCTACACGAGTTGTGAACCCTGCGCCATGTGCGCGGGCAAGATGTACTGGGCTGGAATTCGGTCGATCGCGTACGCACTTCCTGCCGAGGAACTGGCGGCCCTCGCAGGGCGAGATTTCCTCATTCCGTGCTCCGAGTTGTTCGGACGCGCGGCAGAACACGTCACGATCACCGGACCGCTAGTGCTGGAGGAGGCGCGCCAAGTGCATCTGGGCTTTTGGTCACCACCAGCGGTCTAACACGGCTATTGCAGCCGACGGCGGCGTGCGTGACAATGAGCCGCCGCGGCTGAAGCCTGGCCGTTAGGCACACGACATCATCGTGTACGGGAGGACGATGGACGCAAAGCCAGACTTCCACGTCGTCTCCCTGCGCTACAAACTCCGGGGCAGCGACCAAGTCACGTACGTCAGTCCAACGCCCGTGGGGTTCGAAACAGAAGAGGTCCGGTTCCATCTCGCAGAGGGGAAGCTGACTTGCGATATGAAGAGCCACCTCTCAACGGCGGAGGAGGCTCGGGCTGTCGTGGAGCCTGTACTCCGGGCTTGGGAAGTGGACGCAGACCTGCGGTGGAATCGTGGCGAGTTGCGTTTCGAATTCGACGGAGTCGACATCGTCGATCGTTCGCCCGTTCCACTTGGGGTAATTCGTGGGCACGCACACGTGCTTCTTGGTGTGGCAGCGCTCTCAGCGGTAGGAACCGTCTCAGTTCATGTTACTCGAACGCGTTACCCAGAGCCACCGGGCACCTTTCGCCTGAACCCGGATGCAGAGAGCATCTTGCTTCGGTATCAAGGTTATCTTGGTGGACGCGAGCCGCTTCTCTCAATGGCATACTTCTGTCTCACGGTACTTGAGGCCAACGCTGGCAGTAGAGCGTCTGCGGCCGTGGCGTACGGAATCGAGAAAGCAGTTCTGGGGAAGATGGGCCAGCTAACGAGCGGCCGCGGCGACCGCTTGAGTGCGCGGAAGGCCACAGCGGGGCCCGCGCAGCCACTGACGGGCCCAGAAAGAGCATGGCTTGAGGCTGTACTGAAGGCGCTGATTTGGCGCCTGGGAGACACTCGCGATGTGACGGCGCTTCCCTTGATTACGCTGGCTGATCTTCCGGCGTTGTAAGAGCGGGTGCCTAACAGGCACTGCACCCGACGAGCCGCGCACCACGTGCGGGAGGAAACTCGAGAGGGACTCTACCAGCGCGGCTCGCGGGTGAGTGCCAACCGTTAGGCAGGCGAACGTGGTTCGACTGCGCCGATGAGAGTAGTCATGTTATGAACGCACTTCGACGCGCCCCACAGGCGGAAGGCAGGCCCGAATCACAACGTCGAAACATGCTCCGTTTGTCGCGTGTGCGGCGGTGGCATCCAGTGCAGGTGCGGTCGCAAGTGTCCAGAACGATCATGTTGGGCAGCGACTCGCGCCCGCAGATTTGCCTGGGTTCTTCGACTGCCTGCGAGAGACGGGGCGCACAATTGTAGCTGCGCATCGCGGCGGCCCGGGTTCTGGGTTCCCCGAAAACGCCATCTCGACGTTCGAAAACACGTTACGACAAGGACCGGCAGTCCTGGAGATCGACATCGCACGCACACGAGATGGGGTGCTCATCCTGATGCGCGACGAGACGGTCGATCGCACGACAACTGGGACAGGCCGCGTCAGCAATCTGACCTTGTCGGAGTTGCGGGCGTTGCGGCTCAAGGACCGCGACGGGTTGGCGCTCGACGTAGGAGTGCCAACCCTGCGCGAGGCGCTCGATTGGTCGGCTGGTCGCACTGTGCTCGAACTCGATGTCAACAACGACGTTCCGTTTGCAGAGGTAATTGCCGAGGTACGCGCGGCGGGCGCAGTCGATCGTGTAGTCGTCATCACCTACAACGACGACGCGGCTGTGCGCGTACATGAGCTCGCGCCGGTAATCATGATCTCGGTCTCGATTGACGCGGCGGCCGATCTCGATGCGCTTGTGGCACGCGGTGTCGACCTGACGCGCGTGCTGGCATGGACGGGAGTCGAAGAGCCGAATGCCGCGCTCAATGTCGCGCTGGCGCGCCGCGGCGTCGAGGCGATGTTCGGCACGCTTGGCAATCCCGCGCGCTCCTGGGACGGCCGCTTCCTCCGCGAAGGTCGCGACCAGTACGCCAAGCTTGCCGCGACAGGATTGGCGCTAATTTCCAGCGATCGCCCGATTGAAGCGGTGCGCGATCTCGATGCGCAAGATGGTGTCGAGGGTTACGTAGCGTTGCGATGTGCGGCCCGATGACTGCACGCACGTTTCGAACAATTCGGGTCTGCGAGCCTTCTCTTCAAACGCATTGTCGGCCGAGTTGACACGACGCGCGCCGCTGGTAGGAGCAATTGTCGAAGGGTCGGACCGCGCTTCCTAACCAGGCGCTGCACCCGACGGCCGCCGATGCAATCATGAGCGGCCGCGGGTGAGCGCCGGTCGTTATGCCGGTAACAACAGAACATGAACGAACATGCCTGAACTCGCGCGCTTCCTCGGTATCGTGATCGGCATGTTCTACCGCGAGCACGGGGTGCCGCACATTCACGCGGTATACGGAGAGTTCGAAATCTCGGTGGAAATCGAAACGGGGAGGATTCACGGGCAATTCCCACCTCGTGCCCTCAAGCTCGTGCTTGAATGGATGAGCCTTCACACTGCAGAATTGCTGGAGAACTGGCAACTGGCCAAACAGGGCCAGCCCCTGAAACGGATTGCGCCCCTGGAGTAATGCGGCATGGACTATCACATCGTCGAGGCTCGCTACGTGGCCGGACACATCGTTTGGCTCCGCTTCCGAGATGGAACCAGCGGCGAGATCAACTTGGAGGCCGCCCTTGAAGGGCCGGTGTTCGAACCACTCCGAGATCCACTGGTATTTCGACAGTTTGAGATCCATCCCGAATTTCACACGTTGGTGTGGCCGAACGGCGCCGACCTTGCGCCGGAATTCCTGCACGACAACGTGCGAGTCACGGCATAACATCCGGCTGCACCCGACGCCGCCGCGTCGCTCGCGCGCCGCTTACCGGCGCGGGTGAGCCGGAACGTTGACCCGGATGCATGGAGTGGGGACGACAAGGATGAGCAAGTCTACGAACTTGGAAGCGGCACGCTCCTCGGGTGTTCCCAGCGGGACCGAGCTAGTCAGGCCTTTCCTACCGTCCCAAGACTTCGAGTTATCCAGGCGTTTCTATGAAGCGGTCGGCTTCGACAAGGTCCTCGATGGCGAGGTGGCCATTTTCCGCGCAGGCTCTGGCGGGTTCATTCTGCAGCGGCGCTATCACAAAGGTTGGGCCGAAAACTGCATGATGCAGCTGATGGTCGATGATCTCGATGCTTGGTGGGCACATATCAGCAGCCAAGATCTTCCAGGGCGATTCGGAGTTCAGCCGCCGAAGGGGCCTGCAGTTCAGCCCTGGGGGCTTCGAGTCGCCTACCTCATAGATCCCTGCGGAGTGTTGTGGCATGTAGCGCAACGGCGCGCCGCCGGAACTTGTCACGTTCAGGGATTTGGCCATTTCGGCCGAATTAATGGTGATGGTATTGTTGCCGGTTACGGCAATCACCGCATCAGCACTCGCGTTGGGCTTGCCGCGATCCCAGTTGGTGTTGTTGTTCCAGTTGGCGGCCTGCGTGGGGGAACGGACACACATCCCGACTGTGTACGTTGCTGCAGCGGGTGCAAACACGTGCTGTACCCCAACCATCTGACGCGTGTTCTGAGCAGCCCGTAGATCGAAGATTGGGTTTCCGTAAACCACGATGGCAGCGGCTCCGACCTGCGTGCATGGGGCGACATCCAGATCGGCGGCGCCGCCCGCCACGGTGCTCCCCAATGCCTTGTTGACGACCCACTGCAGGCGCTGTCCAGCCGTGATCGGGACGCTTACGGTTGGTCCCGCGAAAGCATAAGCGGCGGTGACGCCACCACCAAGTGCACTATTCGAGTAGACAGCGGCGAGCGTCCCCGGGGTGGCGCCCTGAGGATTACGGAAGTAGCCGACCACGTCGCCGAGGATGTTGGTCCCGGAAGTGTCCGCCTGCAGCCGCAGGTCGCCGGCCGTGCAGGAGGTCGCCGCCGGGTTGCACAAGGGGACGGCGATCCCGTTCGCGATCGCGGCGAGACCGGCAACCACGCCGTAGTTGAGGATGGCCGCGAGGGGCGCCGGAGGCTGCGGGTTCGCCACCGCCCAAGCCCGGATGTTCCCGGGGCCAGACGGTGCCACGGTCACGAAGTTGATGATCGCCGATGTCGCTCCGATGGGAACGCCGCAACCGCCGGCCGTGCCGCCTTGCGCTGCAAAGGGCGCCGCGGCACCCGACACGAACACGTTCCACTGACCGTTGGCCGGGATCGGCCCGGGCCCCATCGCGCTGGGGCGGCTGTCGAACACGCGGCAGGGTGTCACCGGTGTGTAGACGAGGTCGCTCGTCACCGAACCCAGGGCAAGCGGGATGTCGGCGTCCGCGCCCTGCAGGGCCAGGCCCGCCAACTGCTCCATCGACAGGGTCTCCATCCGGGTCTTCAGACCCGCTCGGATCGAGGCGTCGAAGGCCTCGCCGCGAGCTTCCTCCTTCGCGGCCAGAATCGACTCTGCGGTGGCGGCACGTTGCGCCGCGAGCATCGCTTCTGCGGCCTCGTTCTGATTTGCTCGACTTCTCTCCTGCGCGTGGATTTGCGTCACGGGCGTTACGGACAACGCGAGCGCAAGCGCGCCCACGAACAGCGATCTGCCAGTTTCTTTCATACTTTGCTTCCTTGAGTGAGGTGTTTATCGCTTCACAGATGCCTCACGTGGCCGTCGGCCGCGCAAGACGTTTGAGAGAACGGTACCACCTCAAAGGCCGATCGTGAAGCCCCCGTGATGAAGTTCTCGCGGGATCAGCGGAGGTAGGGCCGCGGCCCTACTTGCACTTGACCAGCCGGGTGCGGCTGCCGAGGACCAGAGTGAACGGTCCACCGCGTTCGTTCGGAAAGACGATCTCCAGGGTCAGCTCTTTCCCGTCGGACTTGCCCGCGTAGCGCACGGCCTGGCCGGTCTCGCCTTCACGCTCCGGTCCGCCCTCGCGTATGAACCGCCCCGGCACATCGAAGCGTCCCTGCGCGCTGAGTTCGAGGGGCGCGTCGAGAGTGCCGTGCGCGCAGGCGAACTCGATTGTGGCGCCCTGATCGTGCACGGAGAGCTGCACGTCCGGTCCGCCCCAGACGCCGGCCGGCACGCGGGCGGGCGAGGCCCCGGTCACGCAGGCGAGGCCGCAGGCGAGGAGCACCGCGCTCCCGATCGTCGCCGCATCAAGTCGAAAAACCACGAGTGCATGTTACGACGATACGACTGTTACCGCCCCAGCGTTTTCAAAGATTTGGTTTGACTAGCTGCGAGACTTAGGAGTAGACATTGGCGACTGGGATTACCGGCGGGCCGCGAACTTAGGATACGTGCATGTCCCGGACGCGAAGCCGCCCCCATCCTCCGGGAGAGACTCAAAAAATGCGCTCGCAACACACGTCGACACGATCTGTGGGTATGGCCGTCGCGGCCGCCCTGGCGCTGGTGGGGGCGGCCTCCGTCACCACCGTGGCCGCCCGTGCCGCCCAGAACCCGGGCGCCTCCCGAGCGGGCGAGGTGTCCAAGCCCGTCTCGATGAGGGCGGTCGGCTTCGCCGAATCGGTGCCCCTGCGCGACCTCACCCCGGTCCTGAAGACCGCCCGCCGATCGATGGCCGAGAAGGAAAAAGAAATCAACCTGAAAAACCGCAAGGTGATCCGCCAGATCGACCCAAACGCCCGCCATTCGGCGGATGGGGCGCTCTCCTCGGACGAGAACATGTTCGCCCCGGGCCCCAACCCCCCCCTTCCTCCCACGGTGAGCTTTGAGGGAATGTCGATCGCCGACACCATCGCCGTGAGCCAGGGCTTCCTGCCTCCCGACACCAATGGCGAGGTTGGGCCGAACCACTACGTGCAGACCGTCAACTCGACGTTCAGGATCTGGGACAAGGCTGGCAATCCTCTGATCCCGACGACACCCCTGAGCAACCTCTTCGCTCCTCTCGGCGGCGTGTGCGGGTCGTCCAACGACGGCGACCCGATCGTCCTCTACGACCAGCTGGCCGACCGCTGGTTCATCAGCCAGTTCTGCACCGTGGCCGATCCCAACAACCATCAGGTGATCGCCATCTCCAAGACCGGCGACCCGACCGGCGCCTATTTTCTCTACAACTTCAGCATGCCGAACAACAAGTTCAACGACTACCCGCACTTTGGCATGTGGCCGGACGCCTACTACATGACCGACAACCAGTTCAATCAGGCGGGAACCGCGTTTCTGGGAGGAGGGCGCTTCGCTTTCGACCGCGCCAAGATGCTCGTCGGTGACCCGACCGCGAGCTACATCTACTTCGATTCCTGCCCCACGAACCTCAACTGCTTCATCGGCGGCGAACTCCCCTCCGACCTCGACGGCCTCACCCCGCCCCCGGCGGGCGCTCCGAACGTGTTCGCGTACTTCACCGCGGTCGAGTGGGGCGACCCTTCGGACGCGGTGCGGTTGTTCGACTTCCACGCCGACTTCGCGACTCCCGCCAACTCGACCTTCACCGAGAGAACGGGAAGTCCCCTCGTGGTCGCGGCCTTCGACCCGGACCCGGTCCCCAACACACGAAAGGTGATCCCCCAACCCCCGCCCGCCAACGCGAACAGCTTCCTCGATGCTATCGGCGACCGGTTGATGTTCCGCCTGGCCTATCGCAAGCTTGGCGCCACCGAGTCCCTGGTCATGAACCACACGGTCAACGCGGCGGTCAATCCCGCCTATCGCGCGGGGGTCCGTTTCTATCAATTCAACCGGGCCACGCCGACCGCAGCGTTTACGATTGCCGAGCAACAGACCTTCGCGGGCGGCGTAGGCGACACCGAGCACCGATGGATGGGCAGCGCCGCCATGAACTTCCAGGGCGACATCGCGGTGGGCTACAGCGTCTCGAGCCTGACCGTCTTCCCTTCGATCCGCTACGCGGCGAAGCTCGGGACGGACGCGCCGGGCAGCGGCCTCTTCCAGGGCGAACAGAACATCATCGCCGGGGGAGGGTCGCAGACAAGCTTATCGAACCGATGGGGCGACTACAGCGACATGACCGTCGACCCCACGGATGACTGCTCCTTCTGGTTCACCCAGGAGTACTACTCGGTGAGCTCCGAATCGGGCAACTCCCTGGCCCCGTGGAAAACGCGCATCGCCAAGTTCGCACCCGGCGCCTGTTCGACCTCGCCGCGCGGGACGATTTCCGGCGCCATCACCAATTGCTCGACCAGCGCGCCGATCGCGAATGCGATCGTTCAGATCGCGGGCGGCTATTCGAGAGCGACCCTCGCAAATGGAACGTACACCGCGACGGTGCAACCGGGGACTTATAACGCGACCGCGACCAAACCGGGCTTCGACACGGCGTCCACCACCGGACTGGTTGTCGCCAACGCCGGCACGGCCACGTTCAACGCCTGCCTGAACGCCAATGCGGGCGCCGTGGTCACCGCGACCAAGACGGTCACCGGGAATTTCCACACGCTCGGCGCCATCGTTTACACGGTGACGCTTTCGAACTCCGGTCTCGGAGCCCAGGCGGACAACGTGGGCCACGAGTTCACCGACACCCTGCCCACGAGCCTCGCCCTGGTTTCGGCCAACGCCTCGAGCGGGACCGCCGGGACCACGGGAAACACGGTGAACTGGAACGGCTCGATCCCCGCCGGCGGCTCGGTAACCATCACCATCAACGCGACCATCAACGCAACCACTCCGACGAGCCTCGTCGTCGATGGAGGTTTCGAGGCGACCACCAACACGGGTACCAACCCGAATTGGGTTTCAACGTCGACGCTCTTCGGCTCTGCTCTTTGCACCGCCTCCTGGTGCGGCACCGGCGGCACAACCGCCGGCCCGCGCAACGGCAGTGCTGGATGGGTCTGGTTCGACGGCACCGGCTCGGGAATCAATGCTGAGGTGGGCACGGCGCAGCAGACGGTCACGATCCCGCCGGGCGGAACGGTCAGCCTGACCTACTACCTGCGCATGGGCTCGGTCACGGCGCCCGCAAGCAGCGTCTTCACGGTGGCTGTCGATGGGACCACCCTCCAGACCTTCAACGAACCGGCGACCGCCGAGCCCGCCTACACCCAACGCACGCTGGACCTCACGGCCTACGCTGACGGAGCGCCGCACGTGCTCAGGTTCAACTATTCCCGCCCGGCCGGGACCTCCAACAGCGATACCTTCACGCTGGACGATGTCGCGCTCCTTTCGAATGTCGGCACCGCGGGTCTCGTCTCGAACCAGGGCACGGCCAACGTCGACACCAACGGGGACGGTATCAACGAGACGGTCGTGCTCACCGACAATCCCGCACTCCCCGGCGCCTCGGACGCCACGGTCTTCCTGATCGGCAGTGCGTATTACACGGTCACTCCCTGCCGAGTGGTCGATACGCGGAACCCCGCTGGTCCGCTCGCAGGGCCGGCACTCGTGGCCCAGGCCGACCGCACATTCACGATCCCCGGCAACTGCGGGATACCGATGACGGCCAAGGCCGTCTCGATCAACATCGCCGTGGTGGGCGGCACGGTGGCCGGCCATCTGCGTCTGCACCCCGGCGGAACCCCGGTACCCCTGATTTCGGCCATCAACTTCAAGGCCTTGCAAATCCGGGCCAATAACGCGGTATCGTTGCTCAACGCCTCGGGGCAGCTCGGGGTCTTCAATGGCCAGCCCACGGGAACGGTGCATGTCATCGTCGACGTGAACGGGTACTTCCAGTAATGTCTTGTCGGTGATGTTTGGTTTGAAAACACGGAGGAAAACATGAATAAATCTCGTATGGCGTTCTCGGGCCTCGTCGCGGGAGCCCTGGTTCTGGCTTCGTTTCCGAGCCAGGCCGCGGGTCCCTTCCAGTTCCACTCGATCACTCCTTGCCGCCTCGCCGACACTCGCGACCCGGCCGGGCCGAGCGGCGGTCCCAAGCTCCTCAGCGGAGTGTCGAGGACCTTCCCGGTCCAGACCCTTTGCGGAGTCCCCGACGGCGCGAAGGCCGTTACCGTCAACGTGACGGCAGTGGCGCCGACGAACTCGGGCTTCCTCACTCTGTTCCCCTCGGATCTCGGGGCCGCGCCCCTTGTTTCGTCGGTGAACTTCGCGTTGGGTGAGTCCGCGATCGGCAACGGCGCCATTGTCCCGCTCGCCCCCTCGATCACCTTCCCGCAGGACCTTTCGGTGTTCGCCTTCGTGAATGGCAGCGGACAGGTCCACATGGTCCTGGACGTCACCGGCTACTTCATGTAAGAGAGCCCGAAAGGGTTGGTCATCCTGCGCCGCTTGGCCGGGCGAGCGGCGCAGGATGACACGAAGACGGGTGCGGTCACCACGGCGGGGCAGACAATCACCAACCTGCCAGGATTCCCGACCTCCGGCGGCTCGCCGTCCGGCTTCTTCTTCGCGGACCTCGACCCGGGCGTCGCCGGGTGCGATCAACAAGTACTCGCTGGTCGGCGGCAACTGGACCGCCAACGGCACGATCTTGCGGCTCCACCCCGGCGGGACCGCGGTGCCGCTGGTGTCCTCGATCAACTTCAGGATACTTCAAGTGAAAGGCGCCGACTCACCCAGATCTTCGTGATATCTGGAGGCCGAGCTCGCCGGGTTCTTTGGTGCCGCCTGAGTTGGCGGGATATCGTCCAGCCGCCATTTATACCTTGAGCCCAGATCGGGGATATTCCGATTCCGCCATGATTGCCCACCTCGAGTCGGAGGCCATCGAGATCATTCGCGAGGCATTTGCCACGGCCCAGCGGCCGGTGATGATGTACTCGATCGGCAAGGATTCGTCGGTGATGTTGCATCTCGCCCGGAAGGCCTTCTGGCCGGCGCCCGTTCCATTTCCGCTGCTGCACATAGACACAAAGTGGAAATTCAGGGAGATGATCGAGTTCCGCGACCGGGTCGCCCGGGAACTGGGACTCAGATTGATCGTGCACACCAACGAGGAGGCCGCCCGAGCCGGAATCAATCCATTCGACCACGGTTCGGAGCGGTTTACGGACTTGATGAAGACGGTGGCGCTGACCCAGGCTCTGGACCGCCACGAGTTCGACGTTGTGTTCGGTGGCGCCCGAAGGGATGAGGAGAGGTCAAGAGCGAAGGAGAGAGTCTTCTCGGTTCGCTCCGCGGGGCATCGATGGGATCCCAAGGCGCAACGGCCGGAACTGTGGAACCTGTACAACACGAGGATCTCTCCCGGCGAGTCGATCAGGGTCTTTCCCCTTTCAAACTGGACCGAGGTGGATGTCTGGAAATACGTCAAACAAGAGGCCATACCGGTGGTCCCGCTCTACTTCTCGCGGCCCCGGCCGGTGGTGAGGCGCGGCCACCAGTGGCTGATGGTCGACGACCAGCGTTACCGACTGAATCCGGGTGAGATTCCAGAGATACGATCGGTTCGATTCCGAACCCTCGGCTGCTACCCGCTGACCGCAGCGACCGAAAGCAACGCGGGCACGGTCGACGAAGTAATCGCCGAGACGATGGCTTCACGGTTTTCGGAGCGCGAGGGGCGGCTCATCGATTCGGACGGCGAGGGATCGATGGAACGGAAGAAGCAGGAGGGGTACTTCTAGTGAAGCCTCCGCTCCGCCTGGTCACCTGCGGGAGTGTGGATGATGGCAAGTCAACCCTCATCGGGAGACTCCTCCTGCAGTCGAACCAGTTGCTGGACGATCAACTCGAGAGCATAAAGAAAGCCTCGGCAAGATTCGGCACCCAGGGGAGCAGCGTAGATCTGGCGCTGGCGCTGGACGGACTTCAAGCCGAGCGCGAGCAGGGCATTACGATTGACGTCGCCTACCGATCCATCACGACGGCGGCGCGACGCCTCACGGTAGCTGACACGCCCGGGCACGAGCAGTACACGCGCAACATGGCGACCGCTGCGTCAACCGCGCAGCTGGCCCTGATCCTGATCGACAGCCGGAACGGTGTCATGGTTCAGACCCGGCGACACAGCAGGATTGCCGCCATGCTGGGCGTGCGCCATGTCGTCCTGGCCATCAACAAGATGGACCTGATCGCGTGGGGTCGCACCCGATACGAACAGATCGTCGACGAATACCGAACCTTCGCTGCCCCCTTGAACTTTGCCAGCGCCCATGCGATTCCCTTGTCCGCCCTGACGGGGGACAACGTGACCTCCACCAGTCCGCGTGCGGGCTGGTATCAAGGCCCCGCTCTACTCGAATATCTGGAGACCGTTGACGTCGAGGACGCCCGCCCCCCGGGGGCCTTTCACCTGCCCGTGCAGTATGTGAATCGTCCCAACCCGGAGTTTCGGGGCTTCTGTGGGCGCGTGGCCAGCGGAGAGATTCATCGCGGAGATGTAGTGACCGTGTCGCCGGGCGGGATGGAAACGCGGGTCAAGTCCATAGTGGTCTATGGTGGCCAGGCAGCTAGAGCGGTCGAGGGGGAGTCGGTCACACTGACTCTCGACCGTGAAGTGGATGTCAGCAGGGGAGACGTCATCAGCTCGGCGGGTGGTTCTGCGCACCCTGCGGATCAGTTTCAGGCCCAGGTCATCTGGCTGAATGAGCAGCCGCTTGTTCCCGGACGCTCGTATCTCCTGAAAATTCATGCAAACGTAACGAACGCGACGATCACCGCGATAAAGCACAGGGTTGATATTGACACCGGCGCGCACATCGCGGCGAAGTCGCTGAATGTCAATGAAATCGCGGTTGTGAACGTCAGCCTTAACCGCAGAGTCCTGATTGACTCCTATGGAACGAATCGGCAGCTGGGCGCCTTCATCCTCATCGACCGGATGACCAATGCGACGGTCGGCGCCGGGGTGATCGACTTCGTCCTACGTCGCGCTGACAACATCCACTGGCAGGCCCTTTCCATCGACAAAGGTAGCCGGGCTCAACTCAAGGGGCAGAGTCCAGTCTGTATCTGGTTGACGGGCCTCTCGGGCGCGGGCAAGTCCACCATTGCCGACCTGCTGGAGAAACGCCTGCACGCCGAGGGATACCATACCTATCTGATGGACGGAGACAACGTCCGTCATGGTTTGAACCGTGATCTTGGCTTTGTTGAAGCCGATCGAACCGAGAACATCCGGCGAGTGGCGGAGGTGGCCAGACTGATGGTGGACGCCGGGCTGATCGTGATTGTCGCTTTGATTTCCCCGTACCGCACCGATCGGCAGCTGGCTCGATCCCTGTTCGGGGAGGGCGAATTCCTGGAGGTATATGTCGATGCTTCAGTCGACGAATGCGCGGCAAGAGATCCGAAGGGGCTCTATGCGAAAGCTCGAAGGGGCGAGTTGAAGAACTTCACCGGCATCGACAGCCGCTATGAGCCTCCCCTCGCCCCGGCCGTGCACCTGGCAACAACCGTCTCCTCGCCCATCGACTGTGTCGACAAGTTGATGGGGCTCGTCGTCGGCCGTCATGAAAATAAACTGCGTTGAAGAGTTCCTCCATGAAGACGCGCGACGCTCTTGAGGTCTGGCATTGCGAGGCCTCGACGGAGAAGCTGCAGATAGGACCGTCTATACTGCGCCGTTGGCCGGTGGAGCGACCTCGACGGATCCAGGCGCCCACCGGACTCAAATGCTACCCTTGATGATGATGAGTCCCGCGCTAAGTCTCCTCCTCGCGGCCGCCTGCGGCGGCGGAGTCGAGGTTCGTGTGGCGGCCGACCGGACTGTCGACCTCGAGTCCAAAGGGGCCTCGATCGCCGAGGTGCTCGGGTGTATGTCCGAACGGGTTGGGTTCAAGGTCGTGGTCGAACCCGGCGTTGCGTTGAACCAGCGTGTGACCCTGAGCCTGACCCGGCAAACCGAACCGCAACTGATCTTCGCCGTCCTCGATGGCCTTCGTTTGAACTACGCCCATTCTGCCGATCGAACCGGCGCAAGGGTGGTGACTCTGCACATCCTCGGCCAGGCGGACCGATCCGCGTCGAAATCGGCTGTCGGCCCAGCGGGACGTTCCCAACCGCAGCCCGCGGCGGCGTTGACCGAGCCGGAACCGCAGCAGTACGAGGGTGAGCCGCCCAATGACCGCCCAGCCCCCGGCGCTATGCGGGGCAGCGTGCCAGGCTATCCACCCTCAGCCTCGCCCGCTTCGCCCTCTCCAGGCACGCCGCTCTATCCCGAACCGCGGCCCCTCTCTCCGCTGACCCTGCGCGATTCGCGACGCCTTCCCTCGACCACCGCATTAGCGCAGCCACTGATCAGCCAGCCGCCGGTTCCGCGCTCGGTTCCGGGGGCAACGCGCTAGCTAGCTGCTAGCGCGTGTCGACTGCTGGTAGGCGGCCACCACTTCGGCCGGTGTGCCGAGGGCTCTGAGCTCGCCATGATCCAGCCAGGCGACGCGGTGACACATTTCGAGAATGGATTCGAGCCCGTGCGACACCATGAGGATCGCATCGCCATGTTTTCGCAGGGCCTCCATACGCTCCGCCGACTTCTTCTGGAAATCGGCGTCGCCCACGGAAAGCAGCTCGTCGATGATGAGGATGTCGGGCTGAAGGTCCGTGGCTACGGCAAACCCCAGACGGGCGGCCATTCCGGTCGAGTATGTCCTGAGCGGCATGTCGGCGAAGTCTCCGATTCCGGCGAAGTCGATGATGCGATCGAGGCGCGAAGAGATGCTCGTGAGGGATTGCCCGAGCATCGTGCCATTCAGGTAGACGTTTTCCTTGCCGGTCAGCTCGGGGTCGAAACCCGCTCCGAGTTCAAGCAGGGGCGCCACGGTCCCGCGCACCCAGACTCGGCCTTCACTCGGCCTCAGCACCCGTGCGATCAATCGCAGCAACGTGCTCTTTCCGGCCCCGTTGTGGCCGATGATCCCCATCGTTTCTCCCCGGCGCACGTCAAGACTGACGTTTTTGAGCGCGAGGAACTCGTCCACTTGGAACTGTCCCTTGAGTCGTCTGATCGCATAGTCCTTGATGGACGACGTGCGTTCTCGCGGGATCTTGTACCGAACGGTGACGTTTTCCAGCCGGATTACGGGGTCGCCGAGCGGCCGTTCGCTGGGATTCGGCGACACGGAGGAGGCGGAATCAGAGACTGTAGGCGAATTCATCGGACTTTCGGACGAAGTACCACGCGCCGCCGGCGAGGGCGCCCACGGCCCAAACGACGCAGATCGCGATCGTGGACGCTTCCGGGAGCTGCCCCAGGAAGATCGGAGCGCGCACCAGCTCGATCATGTGGTGCATCGGGTTTACCCAGAGAAGCCAGGAGTATCGAGCGGGCAGGAACTCCGCCGGATAGATGATGGGGGTGAGATAGAACCAGGCCTGAAGGGCAATCTGATACATCTCGACCACGTCCGAGAAGAAGATGCCGAGAGCCGACATGAAGAAGGCGACGCCCAGGGAAAAGGCCGCGACCAGCACCACGGCGATGGGGACGAACCACCACGTGGCGTGGAAGGGGTGGCCCATGTACAGCATCATGATCCCCAGGGGAACCAGGGAGAAGAAGAAGTTGATGAGACAGTTGCCAATGCAGGCAACCGCGAACACCGATGCCGGCATATGCGCTTTCTTGAGCAGGCCGCCCGCCCCGATGTACGTTCCCATCGCCCACGCCGTGCTCGAAGAGAAGAGGATCCATACGATCAGGCCCACCAGCAGGTAGACCGGGTAGGAGGGGACCGCACTGCGCATCATGGCCGAGAATGCCACGGTCAGCACCAGCATGGTGAGCAAGGGATTCAGCAGGGTCCACAGGATTCCGAGGGCCGACCGCTTGTAGCGGACCTTGATCGTCTTGGAGATGAGGACGCGAAGCAGGTCGCGATAGCGGACGAGTTCGCGTAACTCTCCAAGGACGGTCGGCCGATGGATAGCGGAGTCGTACTCCGGGACCGTGGCCAGCGAAGCTCGGCCGGCGTCCGGCGTCCGGTCCGGATCACTCATCAAGGAAACACCGAGGCTGACTTCAAGGACACACCCTGAGCGTCTTTCGCCGAAAGCGAAGGAACGACGCCCGCCGGCCAGCCGATCGCCAATTCGGGATCGTCCCAGGCGATGCAGCGTTCGTGCTCCGGTGCGTAGTAGTCGGTGGTTTTGTAGAGGACGTCGGCGGTGTCGCTGGTCACGAGAAACCCGTGAGCGAAACCCATGGGAACCCACATCTGCAGGTTGTTCTCTTCACTCAGCTCAACCCCCACCCATCGGCCGAAGGTGGCCGAGGATCGACGGAGATCCGCCGCGACATCGTAGATGGCGCCGCGAATAACCCGCAGGAGTTTCCCCTGCGGCTGTTCGACCTGATAGTGCATTCCCCGCAACACGCCTCGGGCGCTTCTCGAGTGGTTGTCCTGAACGAAGCGGACCTCGACCCCGGTCTCTTCCTGGAATCGCCGGTCATTGTGGCTCTCGAAGAAGAAGCCCCTGGAATCGCCAAAGACCTTGGGTTCGAGCAGCAGGACGTCGGGAATCACGGTCTTGGTGATCTTCACGCCCGGGCGTCTCCCTCTTTCAGCATCTGGAGCAGGTATTGGCCATAGCCGCTTTTCGCCAGGGGCTGGGCCAGCCGTTCGAGCTGTTCCGCCCCGATGAAACCGCGACGAAAAGCGATCTCCTCAGGACATGCGACTTTGAGGCCCTGGCGGTGTTCGATGGTCTCGATGAAGTTGCTCGCCTCGATCAGGCTCTCGTGGGTGCCGGTGTCAAGCCATGCGAAGCCGCGGCCCAGAATCTCGACCGTCAGTTTCTTGCGCTCCAGGTAGACGCGGTTGAGATCGGTGATTTCAAGCTCGCCACGCGCGGAGGGCTTCA
>JANNJB010000857.1:0-1513 GCA_031405615.1 Vicinamibacteria bacterium
CGCCTCGGCCTCTCCGTCGACTGGTCGCAGGAGTACTCGACGATCAGCGAGCACTCGCGGCGGATCGCCCAGCTTTCCTTCCTCGATCTGTTCGAGAAGAAGCACGTCTACACCCACGAAGCTCCCACGATGTGGGACGTCGACTTCAAGACCGCGGTGGCCCAGGCCGAGGTGGAGGATCGCCCCATGAAGGGCGCGTTCCACAAGATCCGCTTCGCCGTCGAAGGCGGAGGCGATTTCACCATCGCCACCACCCGGCCCGAACTCTTGCCCGCTTGCGTCGCCGTGGCCACCCATCCCGACGATGAACGCTACAAGGCGCTCATCGGAAAGAACGCGATCACGCCTCTCTTCCACGCACCCGTGCCGATCTTCGCGTCGCCTCTCGTCGATCCCTCGAAGGGCACCGGCATTCTCATGGTCTGCACCTTCGGCGACGCCACCGACGTCTTGTGGTGGCGCGAGGAGAACCTGCCCCTGCGGCAGACCATCGGACGCGACGGACGCATGGCGCCGGTCGAATTCGGGACCGCGGCATTTCCCTCGCTCGACGCCGCCGCGGCGAATGCGGTCTACGCGGCCATCCTCGGCAAGTCGATGTCGGAATCGCGACGACTCACCGTCGAAGCCCTCCGCGATCCCAACGGATCCGCCGACGGGAACGGCGCGGCGCCGCTTTCGGCCGAGCCCGAACCGCTCGAACATGCGGTGAAGTTCTTCGAAAAGGGCGACCGCCCCCTCGAGTTCGTTTCGTCGCGACAGTGGTTCGTGCGGCTCATGAATCAGCGCGACAAACTGATCGAGATGGGCGACTCGATGGAATGGCACCCCGACTTCATGCGGTTGCGGTTCAAGAACTGGACGGAGAATCTCCAGATCGACTGGTGCGTCTCGCGGCAGCGCTATTTCGGCGTGCCGATTCCCGTCTGGTACAAGGTGAAGCCGAACGGAGAGACCGACTTCTCGCAGCCGATGGTGCCCGAAGCCTCGCGGCTCCCCATCGACCCCACCGTCGATGCGCCGGCCGGTTTCACCGAAAGCCAGCGCGATCAGCCGAACGGCTTCACCGCCGATCCCGACGTTTTCGATACGTGGTTCACGAGTTCGCTCTCCCCGCAGATCGCGAGCGGCTGGACCCTGAACCCGGAACGCCACAAGAAGCTCTTCCCCATGGACGTGCGTCCGCAGAGCCACGAGATCATAAGGACCTGGGCCTTCTACACGATCGCGAAGGCGTGGCTCCACGAGGGCACGATCCCCTGGAAACGCGTGGCCATCTCCGGCTGGGTCCTCGACCCCGACCGCAAGAAGATGTCGAAGAGCAAGGGCAACGTGGTGACGCCCATGCATCTGCTCGACCAGTACGGTTCGGACGCGGTGCGCTACTGGTCTCTCGCCGCCCGCCTCGGGGTCGATACCGCGTTCGATGAGAAGGTGCTCAAGGTCGGCCGTCGCCTCGTGGTGAAGGTCTACAACGCCGCCCGCTATGTCCTCGGCCAGGAAGCGCCCGAGG
>JANNJB010000858.1:0-2800 GCA_031405615.1 Vicinamibacteria bacterium
GCCGGAACGGCTCGTTCGGATCGCCGACATCGTGGACCGACAAGCCGACGAAGTGCCCGGCGGATCCGGGCCGCTGATCGCCGAAGCCCCACTTGTCGAAGATCTTCCGGCCGATCTCGCGCGTCTGCGCGCGCGTAGCGCCCGGGCGCATCGCGGCGATGATCGCCTTCTGGGCTTCGAGGTCGGCGCGATAGGCGCGCTCCTGGAGTTCGTCGAACCTGCCCGAGACCGGCCACGTCCGCGTGATGTCCATCGTCAGATAGCCGAGCGACGCGCCGTAGTCCATCACGATGAGGTCGCCGCTCTCGAGGACCCGGTCGTTCCGGTTGTAGTGCCAGGTGTTCACGTTCGGACCCGAGCCGACGATCGCCGGGTACGCGTCCATCTCGGCCCCGCCCTTCGCGAACACGTAGCGCGCCTCCGCCTCGAGTTCGTACTCATAGCGGCCCGCCTTTGTGAGAGCGATTGCGCGCTTGATCCCTTCGGCCGACACCTTCCCGTTGCGGCGCAGGATCTCGATCTCCCGCGGCGTCTTGATGACGCGCAGACCGTCCATGGTGGGCGAGATGTCCCTGAGATCGAAATGGGGATACCGCCGCCGCAGCTCCTCGATCCGCCAGGCGTCCTCGGTCGGCTGGGTGCCGAAACTCGAACTCATGCGCCGGCCGGTGTGGAGCGCCTTGTCGCCACGGCTCATGTCGACTTCGTCGCGTTCGGACAGCCGGACATGAAGGGTCTGCGGCCCGGCATTCCGTCGCCGGGCCAGGAACTCCTCGAGGTAGGGGAGGGGATGGATCGCGGCGAAGCCGTGGGTCTTCGCCGCGTCCTTGTCCTCGAGCCAGTTCGGCCCGTCCACTTCGATCTGCCGCGGCGGTTGCTTCGGGAGGAAGAGAAACGCCTCCTTCCGTGGGACGTCGAGATAGAGGATGCCGGAGAGATCCTCGTTCCCCGTCAGGTAGAAGAAATCGTTGTCCTGGCGGAACCGAAGCCCGGGCTGAGGCATCGTCGCCGCGAACATCAGCGCCGCGGATCCTGGAGGCAGAGCGGCCATGAGCTTCGCGCGTCGGGCCACGAATTCCTCGGGCGGATACGTCGCCCGCTGGGCCAGGGCGCTCGAAGCGGTGCTCAGCAGCATGGCGACAGAAAGCGCCCGGGCGCGTCGTGGGGACAGAAGGTTCATGCGCATCTCCTTGTGGGAGTGGCATCATCGCCGATCTTCGGTGAACCGTCGCGGAGGGGCGATCGGTGGTGCGAGACCGTCGCGGCTGGAAACGGATTGTCGCGCTAGGCCCCCGCTTGCGCGGGGGTGACGTGAGTGCCCAACCAGCTTGGTAAGGTCGTCGCTTTCGGCGCTGCTTAAGCGGTCGGTGTGGTCGCTGCTCGCAGGGCGCGGGTTTGGCGCAGGACCTCGCGGGCTGCTTCGAGCGTTTCGGCGGAGACCCCTCGGGCCTCACCCGCCGGGGTCGCGGCCAAAGAGGATCGGTCCGGATCACCCAGGCCGGCCTCGCGGAAGGCCTTCAACCGGGCCAGAATCAGGTCGCGGATCTCCTCCGCGTTCTCCACGCTGTGGAAGACGCCCGTGTGCAGCGGCTGGCCTTCCTCCTCACCGTGATCGCCCCCGCCCGCCGAACGGACGCGCACGTCGGCGAGCCCGAGAAAGCGCTGGAACGGGCCCTGCTTCACCTCGACCTGCTGCAGATTCGCGAAGCTCATCGTGGACTCGGAAAGGGACAAGACGCCGGTCCGGATGCGCAGGCTCCGATCGGTCACGATGTACCAATGTTGCTCGAACTCGAGTTTCGCCAGCGCGTAGGTGAAGGGAAGTGACAGCAGAAAGCCGGCGATGGCGAAGAACTCGAGAAGGAGCAGGAAGGGCACGACCCAATTCCGGAAGAAAGACATCCCCTGAGGCGGAATCCGGGACGCCACCCGCGAGGCGACTCGACGCCACGCCTCTTCTCCCGAAACGCGACCGCGGTTTCGACGCGAAGCGGTGGGAGATGGCGAGGGCGATGCCGCCACCACCGCGGCCGCGGTCTCCGCGTCGTCGTCGTCGGCCGCGGCGATCTCCGGTGTCGGGCTTGCGCTCGGTGTGGGTGTGGGTGAGGCGGCGGCAACCGAAGCGCGCGGAACGGCGCGGTTGACGCTTTCCACCAGCGCCGCCGTGAAGCCGACGGAGAACACCAGGCCGATCGCCGCGCCGATCTGGGTGGCTCCCCAACGCAACAGGCGGACGTAGTAGTAATTCCGCCCCGCGCGGAACGTGCGAACCGATCCCGGCGCCCCGATCGGGGGTTTCGGTTCAGGCGCGACCTTGGCCCAACGCAGGGCGGTGGCGGTCGCTCGGTCAATCATCGGTCGGCTTCTCCGCGGTTGCGCCAGCCGCCACGGATGGGTTGGCCGAAGGCAGTGTCTCCGCCCGCCGGGCCAGGACCGCCTCCCGGGTCAGTTGCAGTTCCCGCGCAACCTCGCGCAGCGTCGCCGTCAGTTCCGCGTCGCTCGCCTGCGCCGCGGCGGAAGCCACGGTCGACGCGCCGGGGGATTCCAAAGGATCCGAAACGCCGCGCATCTTCGAGTACAGGAAATCACGCACCTCCTCGTACTCCTTGAGCCCTTCAATGGTCATCTCCGCGCCCGCGCTGCCGCTCGCGGTCTGAACCAGAATACGGCTCAGGCCGAGCCATCGTTCGATGAGGTTCGAGCGGAGGTGAATGTCCTGGATCCGCGCGTAGTTGAGGATGATCTCTCGGCGGAAAAGGCGTCCCCAACGCAACAGGCGGACGTAGTAGTAATTCCGCCC
>JANNJB010000859.1:0-2161 GCA_031405615.1 Vicinamibacteria bacterium
GGTTGCCCTGCCGGATCGCGGCCAGCGCCGCCTGCTCGGCCTGCTTCAGGTTCCGGACCGGCGCTTCGTGGGCGCCCGCGTGGTGAGCCCCCGCCTCGATCGCCTCGATCGCGACCTTGGCTTCGGCGAGTCCAACGTCCGCGATGTTGCGGAACTGCTTGATCGCCTCGAGCTTGTCGCCTTTGGCGATGAGCCGCCGCAGTTCCTTCAGTTGTTCGCTCGTCAGATTCAAGGGGAGAGCCTCAGTAGTAGACGATCACGCGGAACGCGCCGCTGTTGTCCTGAAGATAGTCGTCATTGATGCCGAGGAACAGGGCGCCCCGGCCCCGGACGCGGATGGGTCCCTTTTCGTTCCCGATAAAGAAGGGATTGCCCGATTCGCCGATCTTGCCGATCAGAGAAGCGCCAGGACGGCTCGGGATGGGGCGGTTCGGGTTGCGGCGCGAGCCGCTCTCGCCCCCCGGTCCGTCCTTGCGGTCCGGGCCCCAACGGACCTCGCCGCGGGAGTCGAACCAGATCTCCTGCCCGTCGCGCAACTCGATCGCGGTTCGCGTCCACGCGTCGGCGCCCGGGACATCGACCTCGCGTTCGCGGAGGCCGTTTGGACGCTGGTTGCCGGGCCGCCGGTCGTCGCGGTCACTGCGCTCGCGATCGCGATCGCGGCCGGAGAACTCGACGCGCTCGACTTCGTCGAGCAGGAACATCTCGCTCCGCCCGCGATCGGTTCGGAACTCCATCCGTCCCTCGCGCACCGAGACGAGTTCGCCGGTGACGGATCGGCCGGTGCGCAGGACGAGGGTGTCGGCAAGGGTCGCGGTCGAGGCGAAGGCGGCGAGGGCCAGGGCGGAGGCCAGACGACTTCGGTATTTCATCGATATCTCCTCAATCGAAACGGTGCAGAGCGAACTTAACCCGAACCAAAGTCAGCGAAGATCCCTTGTCGAAAAGAACCGGGGCCGCGCGTCCTTGAGAGTTGAACGGCAACAAAGGAGCAATGACCATGCAAACCTACTACCTCATCCTTCGCGACGCCCCCCAGGTGTTCGAAAGCGTCTCACCTTCCGACATGCAGGCGGTGGTGCAGCGTTACGTGAAATGGCGCGAGGACAACGCGAAACATGTCACCGGCGGGCAGAAGCTCGCGGACGGACAGGGCCGGGTCATGCGAAAGAGCGCCGGCGCGCTGAACGTCTCGGACGGCCCTTTCATGGAGGCCAAGGAGGTCCTCGGCGGTTTCTTCGTGCTGGAAGTCTCGAGCTACGACAAAGCACAGGAGATCGCGAGCACCTGCCCGCATCTCGAGTTCGGCAGCATCGAGATCCGGCAGATGGAACCGACCGAATGACCTCAGGCCCTCGCGGATGAGAGCGGACCTCGACGACATCTTCAGGAGGGAAGCGGGGCGTCTTGTTCCCTACCTCCTGCGCCGTCTGGGTCCGCGGCATTTCGATCTCGCCGAGGACGCGGTGCAGGACGCCTTCGTCCAGGCGCTCCGCCACTGGCCGGCTCGGGGTGTTCCCGACGACCCGCGCGCGTGGCTCTTGCGCACCGCGCACCGCAAGGCGCTCGACCGGCTGAAGCGCGACCACACCGCCTCCAAGAAGGCCCATCTGCTCCTTGTCGACGCGGACGTCAAAGAGCTCGAGCCCGCGCGTGAACTGCCGGACGAGATCGCCGTCCTGCTTCTCGCTTGTCACCCTTCGCTTCCGCGGGAGAGCCAGGTGGCCCTGGCCCTGCGGACGCTCGGGGGACTCTCGACACCCGAGATAGCGAGGGCGCTGCTGATTTCGGAGCCGGCGGCCGCGCAGCGGATCGTCCGCGCGAAGCGCTGTATCGAACGTTTTGGAACCGCGCCGGTTTCGGAGCAGGACATCGAGGCGCGGATCGACGCCGTGCTCGACGTGTTGTATCTCATCTTCAACGAAGGCCATCACGCGACCGGGGGCGCTGATCTCGTGCGCCTGCACCTCGTGGGGGACGCCATCCGGCTGGCCGAGATGACC
The DNA here is from genome assembly GCA_031405615.1 of Vicinamibacteria bacterium. Classification (GTDB taxonomy): domain Bacteria; phylum Acidobacteriota; class Vicinamibacteria; order Fen-336; family JAGNNV01; genus JAGNNV01. The sequence continues at coordinate 2,004 of JANNJB010000859.1, forward strand.
GCTTCCACTCCCGCGACCCGTCGGCCTCGTGTCCATGCGCTTCTTTCGCTGATGTTTTTCGGCGCGGCGCGGCTGGGGGCGCGCACCGACGATCTTGGCGACCTCGTCCTGCTCGAAGATCAGGATCGATCGCGCTGGGACCAGACGCATCTGGCGCG
>JANNJB010000860.1:0-7993 GCA_031405615.1 Vicinamibacteria bacterium
TCGTTTGAAGGCGTCTTCTATGAGCTCTCCCTGGGTGGGGGCGACCTGCGCCGCCGGGCCCTCCTCTCGTCGCGTCCGTTTGGCCCCCCCCTTCTGATGGCTGGCCGCGTGTGGGCTCCCATTTTTGAGGATGAAGTCGCGGTGATCGACCCTCTGACCACCAAACTCATCGGCCGGGCGCGCTATGGGGGGAGCTTTCTTTCACCTCCCATCCTGGTCGCCGGTCGCCTCATCGCGGAAGTCTCGGGCCCTCGGCGGATCGTGGCGCTTGAGACCGCCCCTTTGAGCTAGGTCAGACCCACTGCGTCCGCCGTCCCTCCGGGCGGGTATCATCCCGGGGAAGGTCTTCCAGAGCCCGTGGGCAACTCCAAAGATCGGGACTATTTAGCCACATCGTGATCGGTCGAAAACTCGCGTCGAGATACGAAATCCTCCGAGAGGTCGGTCGAGGGGGCATGGGAGTGGTGTATCTGGCGCGCGACCCTGTTCTCGAACGGGAAGTCGCGATCAAGATGCTCACTTCGGGCAACCTCCAGGGAGACCAGCGGGAGAGGTTCGAACGCGAGGCGCGCGCCGTCGCCAAACTCGACCACCCCGGCATCGTTCCGATCTTCGACTTCGCGGACTACGAGGGCAATCTCTTCTTCGTCATGCCCTACGTCGAGGGCAAGACGCTGCGCGCGGTTCAGAAAGAGGAGACGCTCAAGCCTTACGAGGTTCTCGACATTGGCGCGCAGGTGGCGGAGGCCCTTCACTATTCGCATCAGCGCGGGATCGTCCACCGCGACATCAAGCCCGAGAACATCATGGTCCTCCGCGAGGGAGAAGAGTGGCGGGCCAAGCTGATGGACTTCGGCATAGCACTTGGGCCCAAGGACTCGCGCATGACCAAGTCCGACATCATCGTCGGGACCCTCGCCTACCTTCCACCCGAATCGATCCTCGACTCCTCGAGTTCGCCCGCCGCTGACATCTACTCGCTCGGCGTGGTCCTCTTCGAAGCGATTTCGGGAAAGCTGCCCTTCTCGGGAGACACCCAGACCGTCCTCTACAAGATCGTCCATTCCGAGCCCGAGCCTCCCGGGCTCCTCGCCTCGCTCGTCGACATCGAGACCGAGAACATCATCCTCTCGTGCATGGCCAAAGCCGCGGCGGCGCGGCCTAAGGATGGCAACGAGATCGGGTCGGTCCTGCGCGAACTGTCGCGCCGGCTCAAGAACCCGTCCACCCAGCTCTCGAACTCCATCGTCGTCCCGCGCGCGGGCTCGGCGATCGTGGGACGAAACCACGAGATCGAGGGACTGGTGAAGTCGTTCCACCGCGCCCAGGCCGGAGAGGCCCAGCTGGCGCTGGTGGGCGGGGAACAGGGGTTTGGCAAGGGATCGCTCCTGCGCGAACTCGAACGCGTGGCGAAGAGCCGAGGCGCCATTGTCCTTCATGGCCGCTTCGTCGAACGCATGGATCCGGCACTTCCATACCAGGGTTTCGGCGAGGCCTTCCGCGAATATCTCGACTCCGATCCCGTGGTCGCCACCAAGACCCTCGGGGACCTCCTGCCCGAGCTGCGCATCCTCTTCCCCGAAATCGCGGAGGCGGCGCGCGGAGAGTCGCAGCCCCTCAACACGCCGAAGCGCGAGGATCGGACCTTCACCCTCGATCTCCTCGCGCGCGCCGCCGGCCGGCTCGCCGCGGTGCAGCCTCTCGTCTTCCTCTTCGAGGACCTTCATCTCGCCGACGCCTCGCTCGAGGCCATTCAGTACGTCTTCCACCGCCGCTCTTCGTCGCGCCTGATGATCGCCGGAACCTACGTCCAGAGCGGCGGCGGCGAGGGCGACCCGATGTCGAAGCTCCTCAAGAGCATCCGCAGCGATCAGGGCGCGCTCATCATTCAGCTGAAGGCGCTCGAGGCCGCCGACTGCCGTCAGCTCGCCATGGGAATCCTCGGCAAGGACCGGGTCCCCGAGGACGCCGGCCCCGCCCTCTTCCAGGCCACCGGCGGCAATCCCTTTTTCGTGGCCGAACTCGTACGCAGCCTCTCCCCGGAGGGGCGTTTCGAGGAGTTCACGCTGGCGGCGCGGCGTGGAGGTTCCCAGGGTCTGGCGCTGCCGAATTCCCTTCAGAAGCTCATGGAGGAAAAGGTCGCGGCCATGGCCGACACCGATCGCAGTGTTTTGCAGGCGGCCGCGGTCATCGGAGCTTCCTTCGATCCCTCTGAACTGAGCCATCTCTCCGGACTTGGCGCCGCGGCCGAGTCGGTGATCGAAGGCCTCATGGAGCGAAGCGTGTTCCGCGAGGACTCGATATCCGGGGGCTCCCGTCTCGCCTTCGCCAGCACCCTCCTCCTCGATGCGACCTATCGGACCGTCAATCAGGTTCGTCGGCGCGCGCTGCACCGCTCGTACGCGGAATTCCTGGAGACCCGCTACGCAAAACGGCTTGATCGTGTGGCGCCGGTTCTGTTACGGCATTTTTCCATCGCGGGGCTTCTTGATCGTGCAGCGACCCATGGTCTGGCCGCGGCCCGGAACGCATTCAGCGGCGGCGCCTATGAAGACTCTCGCCGCCTCGCCCAGACCGTGCTCACCATGGTCGAGAGCGAAGACTGGCTGGGCGATCAGGCGGTCGAGGCCGAGACTTGCCTCGTCTACGCCCGCGCCGCCCTTGAAGCCTTCGAATCGGAGGATGCGGGCCGGATGGGCCGCCGCGCTGCGACTCTGTTCGCCAATGCCGGCAATTTCCGGCAGCAGGCCGAGGCGCTGGTTCTCGCCGCGGATGCGGCCCTGCGTGCGCTGCAGCTGGATGAGGCCAAAGCCCTCGCCACCGAAGGGTTGGAACTCGCCCGCGAACACCGGCTGACCGGGCCGGTCGCCCGGTTCAGTGAAATCCTGGAGGCGGTCCAGCAATCGAGGTCTCACGGCACTTCTCCCGACCCGATCACATCGAGCCATCGCACGCCCCAGGCCTCCGCGGCCCAGGTGCGGCCTCCTGCCGCGCCGCGCGCCACCGCGATCCTCCTCCTCGAGGCCGAGTACCTCGCTGCGGAAGAGGCCACCGAGGAGCGCGCGAACCGCAAGGACGAGATTTCTCCTGAGGAAGAAGTCGCCCACCTCATGAAGTTCGCCGATCTGGCGCTCAAGATCGGCCGGCTCGCTCCGGGCCTCGAAGCCTGCCGACGCGCGCTCACGCTTGCGACCGCGGGCGATGTTGTGACCGGGGCGAGCCTCGGGCTGCTCCACACAAAACTGCTGCTTCGCTCGCTCCAGCTTGACGAGGCCCTGGAAGCCGCGCGGACCGCGCTGGCCCCGAACTTCATCCTCAAGGGATCGGTGCCCCGCGCCCTCGCCGTCCAGATCGCCGCGCACGAAGCCGAGGCGCTCGTGATGCTCGGAGAGCCCGCGAAGGCGCGTGAGAGGCTTGAGGCCGAGGGACTCGACGGAGAAGCCGGCAACGAAGATCGTTCCCTGCCGCTTTTCCTGGCCTATGCCGAAGTGCTCGCGTATCTCGGCGATCGGGCTCTCGCTCTCGACCTGATGAACGACGCGCTCGCGAGCGCGGAGAAGCGCGGCGACAGCCTCACTCTTGTCCAGGCCCTGAATGCGCGTGCGCGCATGCTTCTGCTCGCGGGCACGCCGGATACCGCCATCGAGGATGTGCGCAAGGCCCTCGCCCTTGCCGCCGAGGTTCCGGACGCGCTTCTGCTCACGAGCGTCCGGCTCTCGCTTGGCTTGTGCCTCGCCGACCTCGGTGCGGTGAGCGCGGCGGACGCGGAGTTCCTCGCCGCGAACCGCGAGGCCGAGGTGATGGGCGCCCGCGTTCTGCTCCTCGAAGCCCAGCTTGGCCTCTCGGCCACCAACCGCGTGCGCGGCCGTTATCTCGCGGCGGAGATCGCGGCGCGCGTGGCTCTCCAGTTCTCAACCGCGGCTTCGGCGAAACTCCTTCAGGCTCGCGCCGAGTTCGCGCTCGCCCGGGTCTTCCTCGACAGCGGAGCCAGCAAGGAAGCGACCCATTCCCTCGAACGCGCTCGCTCGATCGCGCGCGATGCGGGCGAGGTGTCGGTCCATATCGATACCCTGACCGAACTCGCGCGGCTGGCCCGACTCAACGGCGAGTCCGCGCACGCCCGCGATCTGGCGCTCGAGGCCTGGAACGAGTCGACCGAACGCGGGGATCTCGTTCGCCGGGGCGTCACCATGCTCGAACTCGGGCAGCTCGAGATCGAGAGCGGCCACACCGACGCCGCGGTCACGCGGTTCCGGGGAGCGCTCGCCGCGGCTTTTGGCAGCAGCGCGCCGCGTCTGGCGACGCGCCTGTACGAGGGCCTCGTCGATTCGCAGCTCAAGTCCGAGGACATTCAAGGCGCCCTGCGCTACGCCGAAGCGGCCGAAGGCTCCACCGAGGCGCTCGGGGAGTTCGGCCCGAGCGAGCGCATCAAGACCGCGTTTCTCACCGCCCGGATTCAACGTGTCGCGCAGAACCTTCCCGGGCTGCGCGAAGCGGTGGGCCGCGGCATGAAGATCTCCGACGAGAGCGGCGATCGCCTGCTGCAGGCGCAAAGCGCGCTCGACGCGGCCCGACTGTGCCTGGAGGCCGACCCGGACCTCGCCCTCTCCATCCTGGAACGCGGGCTGCTCCGCGCGCGTGAGGCCGACGCCCTCGCCATCGAGGCCGCCATCTGCGGGCACATCGCGTCCATCCAGATCCGTCGCGGCTTCGTGACGGACGCGCGCGCCAACTCGGAAGCGGAGATGGAAGCCATCGGACGGGCCGGGATGATCAGGGGGTCCTTGCGAAATCGCCTTCGCCTCGCGCGGTGCTTCGACCTGCTCGGCGACTTGAAGCAATGCGCCGACATGCTCGAATCCGAGACGCCGCCCGAAGGCGACCCTTCGCTCGCGGTGGGTTTCCTGTCCTACCGTTCGCAGATCAAACTTTCGCAGGGCCGGCTGCGCGGGGCCCTCGAAGATGCCGAAACCGCGGTCCGCAACGCCGCCCGAGGGACGGGGCGCGATCTCGCCGATGCGCTGCTTCAGCGCGCGGGCTACGCCCTCGCCACCGCCGACATCGCCGCCGCGGAAGCCGATCTCGAAGGGGCGCGGCGCGCGTCGGAGTCGGCCCGGGGAGTTCATCGCCCGTTCGAGGAAGCCCTCCTTGGTCTCGCCGGAACTCAGCTCATGATCCTCAAGGGAGATCTGAACCGGGGCGCATCGCTCTCGGAAACCGCGGGTCTCAACTTCGAGCGGGGATCCCACGAGATCTGGGCCAGCGCCAGCCGCCTTCTGACCGCGCGCTGCCTGGCCCGCACCGATCCCCCCTCCGCGGACCGTCTGGCCGCGCGGGTCGAGACCTTCGCGCGCGAGCGGTCGCTCATCGCGATGCAGGTGAACGCCCTCACCCTCCGGGGCCTTCTGGCCCACGACATGTCGAAACTGGACCAGGCGAGCCAGCTCGCGGGCCGGATCGGCTCGCCCTGGATTCTCGCCAGCATCGCGCACGTCCGGTACCGCATCTTCACCGAGCGCAAGGACGACAAGGCCAGTGCTTCCGAACACAAGGCCTTCCTTTCGCACATGTCGATCCTGTCGTCCGAACTGGATCAGGCATCGAGGGCGCGGCTCATTGCCGCCGCCGAGAGAAGCGAACACCCGTTGCTGATTTGACGAAGTAGCCCCTGCGGGAGGCGACGGCGTATCCTCTTCCTTTCGGAGCCATCGACAAATCGCTCTGTCCGAGAGTCTTCTCCATCCCCCTGCCATCCCTGATCATGCTTTTTTCCACTGAGATGATCTGCCGGCATGTCTAGTCGCGTTTCCAAACCGTCGGCCCGTTATGCGGCTGACGTGCTCGTGGTGGATACCGACAAAGCGCGAGCCGCGACCCTGGCCGCGGACCTTCAGAGCGCGGGTGTCTCAGCCCTCGTTTCGGAGTCTGCCGAAGACGCCGCGGCCCGCGCGGGAAGCACGCGCTGCGTCCTGCTGCGCCGCCGCCTCGGCGAAACGGATGCGTTCCATGTGGCCCGCCTGCTGCGGAAGAACGCGGCAGTCCCGCTCCGCATCCTGATCCTCGGCGAGGCGCCCTCGGCCGAGGACTCGTTGCGAGCCATCGATGTCTCCGCGATGGGCATCGTGTTCGAACCCCACTCCACCGAAAGTCTGGTCCGACGAATCCGCAAGGCGCTCGAGGCCGATCCCGCCGAACTCGTCGATTCGGCCGACGCCCAGGTCTTCAGGATCCGCCGGGGCGGTGTTGTCTTCAAGATGCGCGCGCGTCCTGAGCTTCTCGTCGACTACATGCTGCAAGCGACGGAGAGCCTCGGCGCCGCACCCGCCCCCGCCGCGCTCCAATCCGCTACGCCGCCCGCCGAGGCCGTGAGCCCGGGCTCGATGGCGAGCGGAGACACCACAGTACCGCCCGAGCACCGGACGGGCGCCTTTCTCGTGGTCCGCGACGATCGTCGCGTGGTGTTCGCGAACCCGGCGGCCCGAACCCTGCTTGCCCTGCCCGAGGATCTCGCCCGCGCTCGGTTCGAAGAACCCATCGACGTGCACCGCGTCATCGAGAAGAAGATCAAGTCCGGTCGCCGTTCACTCGACGTCATCATCCGCGCAAAGGAGATGGTCTACGAAGGCGAGAAGGCTCTTGGCGTCTCCGTGCGGGACGTCACGGAGCTTCGCAGCCTCGAGAGCCAGCTTCGCCTTTCGAACGAGATCCTGGACCGCGTCCCCGCGGTCGTCCTGGTCGCCGATCCGGATGGCCGCGTGGCCTACGCCGGTCCCGGCATGAAGTCCCTTCTCGGGTTCGAGGCCGTGGACGCCATGGGCGAAGGGTTCTGGACGTTGGGCTGGCCGAGCGCCGCGGAGGCCGAGGCCATGCGGAAAGAATTCACGCAGGGAGCGCATCGTGACGACGCCGGCCGCGCCCCCTTCGAAGCCAGGCTCGTGGCCCGGGACCAAACCCCAAGGATCCTTTCATTCCAGTTCGCGAAGGGGCCCGGCGGCACGCTCATCGCAGTCGGTCAGGACGTCACGGCCAGGAAGAACGCGGAAAGCGAGAGCACCCGTGCGCGGGAATCGGCCGAGGCCGCGACCGCGGCCAAGTCGGACTTTCTCGCCAACATGAGCCACGAGATCCGCACGCCCATGAATGCGGTCATCGGCATGACGTCTCTGCTGCTCGACACCGACCTCAACACCGAGCAGCGGGACTACGCGGAAATCATCCGAAAGAGCGGCGAGGCCCTCATTTCCCTCATCTCCGACATCCTCGACTTCTCGAAGATCGAGGCGGGGAAGTTCGAGCTGGATCGCCACAGTTGCTCTCCCGAGGCCCTGGTGGAACAATGCCTCGACCTGCTCGCGAGCCGCGCTTCGGAGAAGGGCCTCGATCTCGCGGGCTTCATCGACGCGACCGCGGCGCTCGACTTCTGGGGAGACAGCACAAGGATCCGGCAGATCCTGGTCAACCTGCTGGCGAACGCAGTCAAGTTCACGGAAACCGGCGGTGTGATGGTCGAGGCGAAACTGCAGCCGGGCGCCGCCGCGTCGCGCGACCCCGCCTCGAACTGGGCCGAACTCGTCATCAGTGTGGCGGACACCGGCATTGGAATCCCTGAGGAGAAAGTGGGCCGCCTCTTCAAGCCCTTTTCGCAGCTCGACGTTTCCACCACGAGGCGCTACGGCGGCACGGGCCTCGGTCTTGCCATTTCCAACCAGCTCGCCGAGATGATGGGCGGCGGCATCATGGTGGAGAGCACGCCCGGAAAAGTATCGCGATTCACCCTGCGCCTGCCCGTCGAAGTGATCGCGAAGACGAAGCAGCTCTATTTAGCGCCCGCCTCCACCTGGCTCGCGGGCAAACGCTGCCTTGTCTGCGCCACCGGAACAATGACCACCGACGTGATCGCGCGCCTGATCTCGCGCTGGGGCGGGTCTTTCGTGCGCGCCTCCATCGCCGATGCCAACGACCGGCTGCGCCGCGGAGAAGTCTTCGATCTTTC
>JANNJB010000861.1:0-3137 GCA_031405615.1 Vicinamibacteria bacterium
GCGACAGCTCCGTCGCTCCCGCCTGCACAAGTTTCGCGCACCGCTCGGCGGGATTCTCGCAATAAAAATAGAGCTCCGCCCGCAACCCCCGAATCGCGGGAAGCCGGATTGAACTCTCGCAACCCCGGCCCGCTAAGCTCATTTGTCACGGGCTCGTTTGGCACGATTGGGTGCACACCGATACTGCGATCGTGAGGTGTCACCATGCGTATTTCATGTCCGGGATGCGGGCGGACCACCGTCGCGGGCAAATGCCCGAATTGCGGCAAGCCGCCCATGACGTCCCAACTGAAGTGGGCCCTGCTTGCCCTCGTCGTCCTGATCGTTCTCGGTGTGCTGGCGATGCGCGGCGGCGACCCGATCGAAGCGGGCGTCAAGAAGCCGGCCGCTGCCGCACCGGCGCGCTAGAATTCGGCAAAACGACGGGTATCGGGCGCTGTCCTTCGGACGGCCCGGCCAGCGGCCTGCCGCTCCGGGCTGATTCCACGACCTGCCGGATCGCCTGGCTCGACGTTTGGGCATCCTGTTCCTCCTCGATGAGCGAGGAGTGGGTCGCATTCGTCAGGATGTGATGCAGGCGGTTGCTCGACAAGGCTGCCATTTCGCCCTGCAGGGGTAGCCAGCCCTCCTGGGCGTCCCGGGCCGCGGTGACCACGACGAGCGGAACATCACCGAGGCTTCGCACCTCGTTGGCCTGGGCAAGAGCGGTCGGCAACTGCGCGAACTCGTCGCGGAGACTGCGGGAGCTGCGAGCCGAAGAGGAATAGGCGCGTCGGAGTTTTCGGGCTTGAGGCGGCAGGCCGCCCGCGTCTCCGAGGAACATCAGTCGAGCGACACCGATCCGGGCCAGCGACGGGAACAATGCGGAGACGCGTCGGAAGACTTGGTAGAACGTGGGGAACATCGGGAGCCGCGTGAGAGCCTCCGCGGGTTGCGGATCCAGCAGCACCACGCCCGCCACTTCCTTGGGATAGCGCTCCGCGAAGATCCGAACGTACTGCGCGCCCGAGGAGTGACCCACGAGAACGAACGGGCCGGGCACGTGGGCGAGAAGGCTTCGCAGATCGGTGGCGACGCCCACTCCATCCCGTGGGGCCGGCGCCTCGTCGCTCCGGCCGCGGCCCGCGCGGTCGTAGACGCACACCCGCGTGTCCTGTGCGACCGTCGGGACGATCCATCCCCAGTATGCCGATGTCTCGCCCAGGCCGGATTCGAGAACCACGGTGGGACTTCCCGACCCACGGCACGCGAGGTACATCCGGCGGCCATCAACGTGGACGAGCGAACCCATTCCCTCGTACTCCTGTCGGTCCCTGAACTCCTGAACGGTTTGCCAGGCGCCTCCGAGCGCGATGAGCGCGTAAAGACCAATCACCGGGGACGCGCACCAACGACGCGCACGGCTCCGCAGTTGACGCCGCGCGCGGGCCGCCATGAAGACAGCGAGGGTCAGCAGAACCGGCGGCCACACCCAACCAAGAGCATCGAGCACCGCGCCGCCGGGTGCCACGAGGAGCAGACCGGAACCCATGAGCCCCAGCACCACGGCAGGCGCGATCGCCCAGCGCTGCGCCTGGTCGGTGCGGAGGATCGAGAGAACGGCAAGCATGGCCCAGCCGGCGGCGAATGCCAGCAGTGTCACGCCGGTGATCACGTGCTCTCGCGCGCCTCCGAAGGGACCGAGGACAAGTACGGCTGCAGCGACGAGGCCTGCGGCGAGAGACAGCGCGACGACGGGACCGATGCGTAGCGTCTTCATGGCTCAGCGCTGCACCGCGTAGGAGAGTTTCACGAAGAACTGGCGCGAGGCCTTCTCGAAGCGATCCCGATCGGACAGAACACGGTCGTCGCCGTACCCGACGAACATCACGGACTGCCAGTTGAGCTTGTAGGAGAGCAGCGCCTGTCCGCTGAACGCGCCCTGCTTCGCCTCCATGGGGAACGTGTACATGCCGGGTTCGCGCCGGGTCGACTCGTATTGGGCGGTGACTCGGACGAACAGTCGCGAGGTCAGGGTGTAGGTGGCCCGAAGGCGGGCCACACGGGCCGTGAACAACCGATCTCTCTCGCCGTTCGCATCGTCGATGTTCAGCCAGCGTTGATCCAGGTTCATGAGCAGATTCAGATGGTTGGTGGGGTTCAGGGCCGCGCTCACTTTCAGCGTCGTGCCCGTTCCGGGCCGCGAGTTCGCGAAGTCGATCTCCTGACCGGTGGCGCCCGACACCGAGACCATGGAGACGAGGCGCGACGGGCTGAACTGCGCGAAGTAGCCGAACTGCCTGCGGCCGATCAGGCGCTCGCCGCTCCGGACGTTGTCGTCGATGTAACGGAACTGCAGGAACCCGTTCCAGCGCGTGTTCATAACCAGGCCCGACTGGACGGTTCGCGAGATCAGATCCCCGCTCCGATCCACCTGGCGATCCGCGTCCATGAACGCGCGCAGCTTCGAAACGAACCCGGTCGGCCGCAGGGTCCAGCCGGCGCCTCCTGAGGTCTGGCGATAACCGACCTGAGGGACGAAACCCGCCTCGGCGCGAAAGCCGTCGCCCACCTCCTTGAACAGCGCGGTGGCATCGAGACGCGTGCTGCTGCGCGCCCACTGGAGGTGACCCGCGTGGGATGTCATCGACTGGCCGGTCCACTCCGCGGCCAGATCGGGCCGGTTTGGCGTCTTGGTATCGCTCACCAGCCACTGTCCCGTAATGGCGTCGGTGGCCGTGGGACGCCACTGAAAGTCCGGCCCGATGACCCGGTTGTGGGACGAGGTGTCGCGGCCCTCCCGGTCGGTTACGAGCACGCTGACGAATGATCGGCCGATCTCGCGCTTGGCCCGAGCCACGAGCACGGTGGAGGCGAAGTCCTGCGCCGCGAAAGAAGACCCGTTCGCGCCGGGAAGGATCACGCTTCCCCCGCCATCGTCCTTCACCACCAACGCGGTGTAGCGGATCCCGGAGGCCTTGCCGGTGATGCGGCCTCCCCAACTCGGCGTGGTGACGGTGCGGGTGTACACCGCTTGAATCGGAGTCTGGAAGAGATCGGTCCCCTCCAGGAAGAAGGAGCGCTTCTCGGGAACGAAGAGCGCGAATCGTTCGTTCGCGGAGATCTGCGCGGCGTCCGACTCGACCTGGGAGAAGTCA
>JANNJB010000862.1:0-2107 GCA_031405615.1 Vicinamibacteria bacterium
GATCCTCGACTTCGGCCTCGCGCGCATGGAAACGCACCAGACCCTGACCCGCAAAGGCGTGATCCTGGGCACCCCCGACTACATGAGCCCGGAGCAGGCCACGGGCAAGTCGGCCGATCCGCGCTCCGATGTCTTCTCGTGCGGCGCGGTGTTCTTCGAATTCGTCACCGGCTTCAAGCCTTTCCGGGGCGCCACTCTTCACGCGGTCCTGTTCAACATCGTCTCCGAACCCACCACCCCCGTCCTCACTCTGGCCCCGGAGACGCCGGCCCGGGTCGCGGCCCTCATTCACCGCATGATCGCCAAGAACCCCGCCGATCGCCCGAGCATGGATGAGGTTTCGATGCACCTTCGAGCGCTTCGAACGAACCTGCTCAGGTCGCGATTGAAGTCGTGCCTGCATTCGGACGCCCCGCGGCCCTCCCGCGAGGAAACCTCCCAGGCCTTGAAGGCCCATCTCACCCGCGCCAAGGCCCACCTCGACACCGACAGCCCGGGCAAGGCCATCGCCGAAGCCCGCGAGGCGCTCTTCCTCGACCCGGATTCCCGGGAATCCGTCGAGGTCCTCTGGAAGGGCCTGCGCGCTTCCCCGGTGGGCGCTTTCGTCACCTCCCCGGCGTCGGCATCCCGAGTTCAGGATCTGCTCAAGCAGCTCGGCAAGGCCAAAGGCGAAGAGGCGCTTCAGATTCTCCGCTCCCTCTACCTTCATGCGCCCGACGACCCGTCGGTGCGCGAGGCCATTCGCCAGCTCGCGCTCTGACGCGAGGGGCCCCGGGAACACCTGCGTTCCCTTTCTCCCACTTCAGGAGGTTCCACCTTGCTTCTCAAGACGCCACTCCACGCCCAGCACATCTCCGCCGGGGGAAAGATGGTCCCCTTCGGCGGGTGGGACATGCCGATCGACTACTCGGGCAAGGGCCTCGGCGTCATCAAAGAGCACCTCGCGGTGCGGGGCGCCGCCGGCCTTTTCGACGTTTCGCACATGGGCGAGGTGGACATCGTCGGAGCGGGCGCTCTTGCCTTTCTCCAGCGCGTCACCTCGAACGATGTCGCGAAACTCCAGGACGGCCATGCGCAGTATTCGGCGCTCCCCATGCCGAACGGCGCCCCGGTGGACGACATCATCGTGTATCGCTTCAGCGCTGAGCGTTTTCTGCTCGTCGTCAATGCGAGCAATCGTGAGAAGGACGTGGCCTGGCTGTGCGCGCAGAACCCCACGGGCTGCGAGCTCCATGACCGCAGTGACGAATTCGCCCTGCTCGCCCTCCAGGGCCCGAAGGCGGTTTCGATCCTGCAGACCCTGACGCCCTGCGACCTCTCCGCGGTCGGCTACTACAAGTTCACCACCGGGAAGGTCTCCGGGCTCGACGCCACCATCGCGCGCACCGGATACACCGGCGAAGATGGTTTCGAGATCATGGTCAAGGCGGCATCGGGCCCGGATCTCTGGGACGCCCTGATGAGAGCGGGTTCGGGCCACGGCCTCGTTCCCGCGGGCCTCGGCGCCCGCGACACCCTGCGGCTCGAGGCGAAGATGTGCCTCTACGGCAACGAACTTGACGAAACCACCACACTGGTCGAGGCCGGGCTTGGATGGATCACCTGCGTCGACCCTCACAAGGGCGACTTCAACGGTCGCGCGATCCTCGCCGAGCAGAAGGCCCGGGGGACGCCGCGGAAACTCGTCGGTTTCGAAATGAAAGAGCGGGGGATTGCGCGGCATGGTTATCCCGTTCTCGTCGGAGGTTCAAAAGTGTCGGTCGTGACCTCCGGTTCGATGGCGCCGTTTCTCGACAAGAACATCGGACTTGCTTACGTGCCTTCCGAGCACTCCGCGATCGGATCGTCACTCGGCATCGAGATCCGCGGCGTCTCCGTGGCCGCCGAGATCGTGAAGACCCCCTTCTACAAACGGGCGAAGTAGTTTTCTAAGATTCCCCCCTCAAGAACGATTTCAGGAGAACAAAACGTGACCAACGATCTGCGCTACACCCGGGACCATGAATGGGTCCGTCTCCAGGCCGGCGTCGGCCGCATCGGCATCACCGATCATGCGCAGCAGCAGCTGGGAGACGTCGTGTTCGTCGAACTGCCGAAGGTCGGGTCG
>JANNJB010000863.1:0-5176 GCA_031405615.1 Vicinamibacteria bacterium
CGCCCTCAATCCAGACCACACCCGCGACGCCTCCGGCCGGTGGCTCGAGCGGACCGGGCCTACGATCTTCTCGCTGACTTTCGCCGAGCTTCAGGCCTTCGATGTCGGTCGGCTGAGGCCGGGGACGGCCTACGCGGCGCGTTTTCCGGAGCAACTCGCGGTCGATGGGGAGAAAATCCCTCGGCTCGCCGATGTTTTCGATCTCGTCAGGAAGAGCGGCAATACCGAAGTGCGTTTCAACATCGAAACAAAGATCGATCCGAGAAAGCCGGACGCGACTCCGTGCGCGGATGTCTTCGCGGAAGCCCTGGTCCGGGAAATCCGGCTCGCCGCCATGGAGAGGCGTGCCATGATCCAGTCCTTCGACTGGCGCACGCTTGGCATCGTTCATAGGATCGCGCGGGACATCGAGACAGTGTGTCTCACCACCGGGCGAGGTGACGACGACAACCTCGGTATCGGAAGCCCGGGCCCGTCGCCCTGGCTCGGCGGACTCGATGCGAACGACTTCGGGGGTTCGGTCCCGAAACTGGTGAAGGCCGCGGGCGCCTCGGCCTGGTCTCCCGACTTCACCGAGCTCACTCCGCAGCTCGTCGCCGAGGCGCACGCACTCGACCTCCGGGTGATTCCCTGGACCGCGAACGATCCCAACGACATGTCACGGCTCATCGACATGCGCATCGACGGCCTCATCACCGATCGCCCGGATCTTCTGCGCCGCGTCCTTCAACAAAAGGGCAGGGCGTTCCACGCCTCGCCTATCATCGCGCCCCAATGAGCGATACCTCTATCACCGTCATCGGAGCCGGCTCCGTGGGCCTTGCCGTGGCCGCGCGCCTGGCCGAGCGCTTTCCCGATCTGATCCTGCTCGAGCGTCGCGACCACCATGGCACGGAAACGTCGAGCCGCAACAGCGAGGTCATTCACGCCGGGATGTACTACACCCCCGGTTCACTCAAGGCTCGGCTTTGCGTCCTTGGCAACCGCCTTCTTTACGAATACTGCGAAAAACACGAGGTTCCGCACAACCGCTGCACCAAGATCATCGTCGCCATGATTCCCGAGGAGGTGGCGCACCTCGAGAACATCCTCGCCACCGGCCGCACGAACGGCGTCGAACTCGAGATGATCACCGGCGAAAAATCCCGCGAACTCGAACCCAACGTTCCCGCGGTCGCGGCCCTCTTCTCCCCGAACACCGGCGTCATCTCCGCGCACGGGCTCATGGACGCGCTTCTTCACGAGGTCAAGACCAAGGGCGCCACGTTTCAGCCGAGCGCCGAGGTCATCGGCCTCGAGAAGGGCCAGGGGCACTACCGGATCACGATCAACACTCCCGGAGGCGTCGAGCACTTCACGAGCGAGCGCGTCATCAATGCCGCGGGCCTTGAGTGCGACACCATCGCGGGTCTTGTCGGCATCGATCCCGATGAGGCGGGCTACCGCCTGCACTACTGCAAGGGGAGCTACTTCTCGGTGGCGTCGTCGCGGACCGGCGTCGTCAAGCGGCTCGTCTACCCGGTGCCGACCACGGTGAGTCTGGGTGTTCACGCCCTGGTCGATATCGCGGGGCGTCTTCGCTTTGGTCCCGACGCCGAGTTCCTCGAGAAGAGGGCGCTTGACTACCGCGTGGATGTTTCCAAGCGGGCGGCCTTCGCGAAGGGCGTTCGTCGCCTCGTTCCAAGCCTCACCGAAGAAGATCTCTCTCCCGATATCAGCGGCATACGCCCCAAGGTCCAGGCACCCGGAGAACCGGCGCGGGATTTCATCATCCGTGACGAGAGCGACCGCGGTTTCGCGGGATTGATCAACCTGATCGGCATCGAATCCCCCGGCCTCACCTCCTGCCTCGCCATCGCCCGCCACGTCGAGGGCCTCGTCCACTGACGTTTGAGGGGCCTTTCAACCGGGGCATAAGATCGCGGCCATGCCTCGCGGCCGACTCGTTCTCGCCCTGATCCTGCTGGCCCTGTCCGCCCGCGCGCAGGTTACGATCGTCGCGCCGGGTGTCCCCCAGCCAGGCGGCGGCGCGCGTCAAAGCGATGCGAACTACGGCCCCCCACGCCTTGTGGAGCTTGAGGCTCTGGTCCTTGGCGACGGCTACCAGCGCGCCCACGTGCTGACCGAGGGGGAGGTGAGTCCCTTCGAGAACGGTAGGTACTGGACGCTTGGTCACTCGACCACGAGAATCCTCGTCATCCCCGGTCGCGATTTCGATCCGAGCGAATTGGACCGCGTCGCCGGCCGGCGCACGGAAGTTCGGGGGATCGTGCGGCTCATCCGAGAGAAGCAGTACGTGGGACCTACCGGGCAGGACCTCGACCTGATCGAAGATCCACTGCTGCCACCCCTGCCGCCCCCGCGGTTCGAACAGGGCTGGCCGAGGATCTCCATTACGGTCTTCGCTATCCGCGATCGAACGAATCCGGAGACCATGCGCGCCAAGGAGGTCGGGGGAGGGGTGGGCTGGCAAATCCTCCAGGAGCCCACGGCCTACCTCGGAAAGAAGACACGGATCTACGGCCAGTTCCGCGGACGCAATCTCTTCGGGGATCTTCCCGCGGGGAGCGCCCGGAGCAAGGACGATTGGGTTCTCAAGGATGGGGACACCGCGATCTGGGTCGTGGGCAAGACGCCAAAAGGTGAAGGCTGGAAACTCGATCCGGAGTACAAGGGCGACAGCAAGAACTGGCTCGAGGTCGAAGGCAAGCCCGAGGTCGTGAACGGCGTCGTCTATCTGAAGGCCTCCATGGTTCTCATGTCGAAAGCGCCGGGCAAGGAGAAGCCCGAGCCGCCCTCACGATAGGCCGTCGGCCGTAGACTCTGGCACTCTTTACAAAGGAGCGACAGATCTCATGGCCATGATCGAAGAAGGCAAGAAAGCCCCCGCGTTCAAACTCGCCTCGTCCGAGGGCGGAGAAGTGAGCCTCAAGGATCTCAAGGGAAAGATCGTCGTCCTGTACTTCTACCCGAAGGACGACACGCCGGGCTGCACGCGTGAGGCCTGCGAGTTCCGCGACACCCAGGGGCCGATCAAGAAGGCGGGCGCCGTGGTTTTCGGGGTGAGCGGCGACAGCCTCGAATCGCACGGGAAGTTCAAGACGAAGTACAAACTCAACTTTCCCCTGCTCTCAGATCCGGGCAACGAAGTGGCCACGAAATTCGGGGCTTTCGGCGAGAAGGTGCTCTACGGACGGAAATTCATGGGCATCATCCGGTCGACCTTCATCATCGACGGCGATGGCGTGGTCCGAAAGGTATGGGCCCGGGTGAAAGTTGACGGGCACGCCGCGAAGGTCCTGGAAGCGGTCCAGGCGATCGCGAAGTAAGTCCGGCCGCTCGCGAGCCCTACCACCCGATCGCCAGGCCGTCTTTCCGCAAGTCGGAACCGCCGATGAGCAAGCCGGTCCTGGGATCGATCATCACCGCCTGATAGCCGCCTACGACGCCGCGCGCGTCGGTCACGCGATGCCCGCGCAGTTCCAGGGCTTTCCGCACTTCGGCGCCGATCCCGCTTTCAGCCGCCAGATTGCTTCCCATGTGACGCATCCGCGTGGCATCCCCGGCGTCGCGCACATTCATTCCGAAGTCGACGAGATTGGCAACGATCTGAGCATGAGCCTGGCCCTGATTGTCGCCGCCCATCACCCCAAACGAAACCCATGGCCGCCCGTCCTTCAGGAGCATGGCCGGCACAAGAGTGTGGAGCGGGCGTTTGCCGGGAGCGATCTGGTTGGGGTGTCCGGCCGTCAGCACGAAACCCGAGCCGCGATTGTGGAGCGTGATGCCGGTGTCTCCGGCCACGATGCCCGCGCCAAACGATTCGAAGAGCGACTGGATGAGCGAGACCACGTTCCCTTCACCGTCCGCCACGGTCAGATAGATCGTGTCGCCGAGATCGCGTCCCGCGAAGTCGACGGGAGTGCCGGAAGTCGCCGAGCCGAGAGCACCAGCGGAATACGTTCCCGCTCTTTGCATGTTGATTTCGGGGCGTCGCTTCGCAGCGTAGTCCTTCGAGATCAACATTTGCAGAACGCCTTTCGGCATCGACGCCCGATCGGCGAGGTAGGCGCTCCGGTCGGCGAACGCGATCTTCTTCGCCTCGGCCACGAGGTGCAGATAGTCGGCGCTGTTATGGCCCATCGCCTTCACGTCGAAGCCTTCCATGAGGTTCAACATCTCGAGGGCCACGAAACCTTGCGTGCTGGGCGGCATCTCGAAAAGGTCGTAGCCGCGGTAGTTCGTCGAGATGGGCTCGACCCAGTCGGCTTTGTGAGCGGCCAGATCCTCGAGATCGATCAGACCGTCGCGCGACTTCATATCCGCGGCGATGGCCTGGGCGATGGCGCCCTTGTAGAACGCGTCGCGGCCTTCCTTCGCGATCAACTCCAGACTCTTCGCGAGATTCGGATTCTTGAAAAGGTCGCCCGCGCGGGGCGCGCGTCCTTCGGGCAGGAACGTCTTGCTCGCCGCGGGATCACGGGAGAGTTTGCGCTCCGCCGCCGCCCAGTCCCCGCCCACGATCTCGTGGACACCGAAGCCGTCCCGGGCATAGCCAATCGCGGGTTGCAGCACTTTCCCGAGCGACTGCGTGCCGAAGCGGGAGAGCATCTGGCTCCACCCTTCGACCACGCCGGGGACGTCGACCGAGAGCGGTCCGGAATCCGGCACATCCTTAAGGCCGCGCCGCGTGAATTCTTCTGGTGTCGCATGGCGCGACGACCGGCCGCTCGAGTCGAGACCGTAGACCTTCTTCATCTTCGCGTCATAAACGAGCGCGAAGAAGTCTCCGCCGATGCCGTTCATCGACGGCTCGATGACCGCGAGCACCGCGGCCGCGGTGATGGCCGCGTCGATGGCGTTACCGCCCTCCTGCATCGCGCGCAGACCCGCGACGGACGCGAGCGACTGAGATGTGGCGATCATGCCGTGCTTCGCGATAGGGGCGGACCGCGTAGCGCGGATGTTTCCGACCGGCCGGTCGCCGGGAACGATGGTCTGAGCCGAGGAGGAGGTCACGAGGACGAGGGCTCCGATCAGGGTTAAGGAATGGTGGCGCATGGGGCCTCCTTATAGGGAGCGCCCGGGAATACGGGCACGACAAACATGAAATCGTGCACTTTCTAGCCGAACACATCCCCTGATTCGTGCAATCAGACGATCAAAAAGCCGTTTT
>JANNJB010000864.1:0-4938 GCA_031405615.1 Vicinamibacteria bacterium
CAGCGCACGATGCAACCTGGAAGCGCCAACTCCGTGATCGACACTTGAGTGAGCACGGGGCCGCGGGTGCCATTGAACAGGATTTCGCCGCGGCTCACGCCCTCTTTTGTGGCCCGGAGCAGTTCGCGAAAGTGGAGGCCCGTGGGCGGATCGAGGAAGGTCTGGAGCGAAACCCCAAGAACCGCCTCCATGGGAACCCCCAGCAGCGAGGCGAGGTATGGATTGCAGTAAAGAACGAGGCCGTCCGCGGAGAGAGTGGCCGCACCCTTCTGCATCTGCTCCACCATCAGGCGATAGGTCTGATCGGCGCCGTGCAGGGTGAACACCTGGTCTTCTCCGGCCGTCTCGACCACGAGCGCGTCCACCTCGCCGCTGCGGATCGCCCGAAGCGTCTCTTCAAGTTCGAGCAGGCGGCCCCTCAGATGCCGGTTCTCGTCTGAACTCGGACCCGGCTCGGCTCGTTTCCGCATCGTTCGTCTAGGCGCGGCCGATGCCTAAACCCGAGAGCACCTGGTCCGGTCTCGAGAAATCGCCGACGAGGAGACGCTGGGGAACGGGAAGCCTCTTGACTAAGGCGGGCACGGCGACGATCTGATCCTTCCGCAGTTGTTCCGGGTGTCGGTAGATGTCGAGCACCTCGAGGTCATAAGAACCCTTCAAGTACTGCTCGCAGATGGCCTTGACGTTCGCGATCGCGCGCAAGGAGCGCGCCGTGGCTCCCGTCACATAGAGGCGCAGGACATAGCGCCCCGAGGCCGTGCGGCGTTTCGTTTGGGTCACCGCGTCACCCCTGGACTGAGCTCCATGCCGATCAGGGTTCGCTCGCGGTTTGAAAGATCGCCAAGAATTCTTTTCATGGGAGGGGGGAACTTCCGGATGAGGGTGGGGAGGGCGATGATCTGATCGGCGCGCGCGAGTTCGGGATGGGCCACGAGGTCGATGACGTCGATGCGGTACTTGCCGTTGAGGTGCGTCTCGCAGATCTTCTTCAGGTTCTCGACGGCGGCGAGCGACCTCGGCGTCTGGCCGGCCACGTAGAGCCGCAATTCCCAGCGTTCGGCGGATTCAAGGCTCGCCGCCACCGCCGCGTGCGCGGTCTTGCGGCCCGAGAGTCGGGCCGCGGTCACCGGGCCGCCGCCGCGCGGGCTTCGGGCCGCGCCTTCTGCCGCGGTGCGCGCTCCCGCGGCGAGTCGGAAAGGCTCGGCTGATCCTCGCCGATGTCGATGCCGCGCCTGGTGATCCGAAACTCCCGGATGTCGCGCGAGTGCGGCATGCCGCGCGACTTCATCACGCTCAAAGCGCGGTAGCGGCGGCCTTCCCGCTCCAGATCACGGAGCGCTATCGACGTGTCGATGAGCGAGGAAACGCCGCCTTCGAGTTGATCGACGTGCATTCCCGCCGACACCAGGCTGGTGAAAACGGCGGTGATGCCCTCCATCTTGAGGAAGTCGATGAGCCTCGTGAGCATCGCCTTGTTGTCGGCAAGGGAGTCGGTGAAGTCGGTGATGGGGTCGACGAGCACGGCGCTTGGCTTGAAGGAGCGGATGACCTTGTGCATAAAGGCGAGGTGCGTCTCGAGCCCGTACACCGCAGGGCGCGACGACTCGAGCCTCAAGAGCCCCTGCTTGCGCCAGGGGCCGAGCGAGGTCCCGATCGAGTTCATGTTGCGGGTGAGCTGCTGCGGAGATTCTTCGAAAGCGAAGTACAAGCAACGCTCCCCTCGCTCGCACGCAGCCTTGACGAACGCGGAGGCGACACTGGTCTTGCCGGAGCCCGCGGTCCCCGCCACGAGCACGGTGCTGCCGCGGAAGTAGCCGCCGCCCAGCATGGTGTCGAGGCGTTCGATACCGGTCGAGACGCGCTCCGCGGAGGCGCGGTGCTGAAGGCCGAGGGAAGTTATCGGCAGGACGGAGAAGCCCGCGGCATCGATGAGAAACGGATACTCGTTCGTTCCGTGCGACGAGCCCCGGTACTTCACCACCCGAAGGCGACGGGTGGAGACCTGGCCGAGAACTCGATGATCGAGCAGGATCACGCAATCGGAGACGTACTCTTCAAGCCCCTGCCGCGTGAGCGCTCCCGCGCCCCGCTCGGCCGTGATGACCGCGGTGACGCCGCGGTCCTTGAGCCACCTGAAGAGGCGGCGCAGTTCGGCGCGCAGCAAAGTTGTGTTCGACAAACCCGAAAACAGGCTCTCGATGGTGTCGAGCACCACGCGCTTGGCCCCGATGCTGTCGATGGCATGCCCGAGACGCACGAAGAGTCCCTCGAGGTCGTACTCGCCCGTCTCCTCGATCTCCGCGCGTTCGACCCGCACAAAGTCGACCACGAGCTTCTTCTGGGCGGTGAGGCGGGCGAGGTCAAAGCCAAGCGAGGCCACGTTCTGAGCCAGCTCCGCCTCGGTCTCCTCGAAGGCCATGAAGACGCCAGGCTCACCCATCTCGATGCCACGCACGAGGAATTCCACGGAGAAGAGGGTTTTCCCGGCGCCCGCGCTGCCGCAGACCAGGGTCGGGCGGCCACGAGGAAGGCCGCCGCCCGTGATCTCGTCGAGACCGCGGACACCACTCCTTGCCTTGGGCAGGGACGACACGACCTTCGACTTTACCGGCACGATTTGAATCCTTCGGCCCGGGGGTTCCGGGAGTCACACGTCGCCACTGTCATTCAGAGGAAGCAAACGATGTGCCGAAGGTCACAAGAGCGACCTCCCTGGTGAATCGCACCATTCCAGCGCCAAAAAGGCGAAGCGCCGGCGCGCCGGCGCTCTACGCATAAACACCCCTTTCCCAACCATTTCTACATTGAGGGCTCCCTCTCTCCCCGTAGACACGCTCCTAAGTCATTGCGCAGCTCAGAATAGGGCCTTCGCCCCGGCCCCTAGGTGTTTTCCTCTTTATATATAGGGTGAACACCCGATCGATCGCAGGAAGAACGCCAACTAAGGTTCCTCCATGCCGACCGATAAGCGCTCCCAGACCCGGCCCGAACGAAGCCATGCGTCTCGGTGCAGCGTGCTCATAGCGGTGGAACCCCCTTCTTTAGAACGTGTTATCTGTCACGTGCTTCGAGCGGAATCGGGTTTTCGGGTGGTCGGTGGCTCCCCTAAGGGGGTTTCCCCGGCAAATCAGGCCGCTCGCCTCAGCCCCAGCGTGATTGTCGTCAACCACAGGCTCCGGAAGCATCAGCAGCAACTCCTTATCGACTTGAAGCGTTCCAGTCCGGGATCGACGCTGATCCTTCTCACCCACAGCCTCGACGAATCGGCCCCTCCACGGGAAGCCGACGCTTGCCTGCCGGAGGACGCCGTCGTCAAGCGGCTTCTTCCGATGATCCGCAAAACCGCACTCCGTGCCGCGGACCGCACGCCCCTGCCTGCCGTCTTGGGCCACAGAAGCTAGGAGCACAAAACACCATGTCAAGACTCTTTCGGCGTTCGCTTGTTTTCTCCACCACCATGGCCCTCACCGGCATCGTGGCCTTTGCCGCGTCCACCAGCACCTCGAGCATGGCCCCCACGGCCTACGACACCTTCGAGCCCCCTGCGAAGGGCGGAACCTATGTGGATAGCGCGTTTGGGACCACGGTCAAGCGTCTCTCGGACGCCATGAACATGACTGACAACGCGGGAAGCGGCGGCCTCCTCTCGATAGGCACCGAATACTCCACCGCGTCGCCCTTCAACAGCGACAACAGCCGGCTGATCCTGCAGCACAACAGCTACTTCGGCCTCTACGACGGAAATGGGACCTACCTGAGTGACCTCCCTTTCGCCGTCAATGTCTCGACCGAGCCCCGCTGGTCGCGCACCGATGCGAACTCTCTCTTCTATGTGAAGGGGAACAGCCTCATGAAGCTCAATGTGGGCTCCGGGTCTTCCTCGGTGGTCAAGACGTTCAGCGAATACGGATCCATCAACGGCATGGGTGAGTCGGACATCAGCCGCGACGGCGATCACTTCGTCTTCGCCGGGGACAACCGCCACGTCTTCGTCTACGAGATGAGCTCGGGCACCAAGGGTCAGACCCTCGATACCAATGGCAAGGCCTTCAACCAGCTCTACATCGCGTCGAACAACAGCGTGGCGGTCGGCTGGATCGCGAACGGCTCGGGCCGGTACCAGGGCGTTGAGCTCTACGATCGCAATATGAATTTCCAGCGTCAGCTCACGCACGCGATCGGCCACATGAAGCTCACCGTCGACAATGGCCAGGATGTTCTGATCTGGAACAACTCGGCCGACGCTCAGCCCATCGCGTGCCGGAACGGCATCGTGAAGGTGCGCTTGTCGGACGCGCAGCAGACGTGCCTTCTTGAGCTCGACTGGAGCCTCGCCGTCCACATCACGGCGCCGGACGGCAACGGCTGGGCCTTCGTCGAGACCTACGCTCCAAGCAACCCCTTCCCTCAGTCCTCGTGGGCGCCTTATACGAACGAGATCCTCCAGGTGAAACTCGATGGTTCGGAAACCCGCCGGCTGGTTCATCACCGCAGCCGCCCCTTCGGCGGGGACAGCTATGTCTACCAGCCGAAGGTGACGTCAAGCCGCGACGGCAGCAAGCTCGCGTTCACGAGCAACTATTCCCTGCAATCGATTCTCGGTTACCCGAGCCTGTACTCCGATGCCTACATGATCCAGGTTTCGGGCTCCTCCACCGCACCGTCGACCGAGCCAGAAGGAACGCCATTGCCCACGCCGCCTCCGACGTCGCCGACGACTCCGGCCCCGACCCCCGCACCCACGCCGGCGCCCCTTCCGGCTCCCGCGGGCGGCGGCAGCCTCGTCGAGCAGAACAGCTCCAGCGTCAGCTACGCGGGATCGTGGGCGCCTAATGGTCAGGCGACGAACAGCGGCGGCAGCGCGGTGCTCTCGATGGATCAAGGGTCCACCGCCACCTTCGTGTTCTCGGGAAAAGGCGCCTCATGGATCGGCTACCG
>JANNJB010000865.1:0-2978 GCA_031405615.1 Vicinamibacteria bacterium
TCAAACGTCGGCACGGGCAGACGAAGGTTACGTACGAACATCCGTCGTTCGAGACGATCCTGGGCGAGACCTACGGAATCATGGTCTACCAGGAACAGGTCATGCAGATCGCGGCCGCCATCGCGGGCTTCACGATGGGCGAAGCCGACATGCTCCGTAAAGCCATGGGCAAGAAGAACGCCGCGGTCATGGCGGCTCAGAAGGACAAGTTCGTGAGCGGCTGTGTGACCAACCAGGTGGCGGTGGCGAAGGCCACGAAGATCTGGGACCACATCGAGATGTTCGCGGGCTACGGCTTCAACAAGTCGCACTCAGCCGCCTACGCGTGGATCGCGTATCAGACCGGCTACCTGAAGGCGAACTATCCCGCGTTCTTCGTGGCTTCGCTCCTCACCATGGAAAAGGCGAACGCCGACAAGCTGGTGGCCTACAGCACCGAGGCGCGCGACATCGGACTGAGCGTCCTGCCGCCGAACGTGAACGCGTCTCTCGTCGACTTCACGGTCGAGAACGGCGGGGTGCGGTTTGCGCTTTCGGCGGTGAAGAACGTGGGCGAGGGTGCGGCCGAGTCGGTGGTGGCGGCCCGGAAGGAAGGCCGGTTCCTGTCGCTCGACGACTTCTGTTCGCGCGTCGACATGAAAACCGCGAACAAGCGCGCGGTGGAAAGCTTCATTAAGAGCGGTTCGTTCGATTCGGTGGACCCGCGGCGGCACGTTCTGTTCTCGGAGCTCGAGGCGGCACTCGACCGCTCGTCGCGTCTGCGCGCCGATCGTGAGGCCGGCCAGTCGAACCTCTTCGGCATGATGGACGACGGCGCCGCTCCGGTGGCCGCCCCCGGCGGGCGCAGCGCGCTCTCCGACGTGCCGCGCTGGGCCGAGGGCGAGCGCCTCGCTTTCGAGAAGGAGAGCCTGGGCTTCTATCTCTCGGGCCACCCCATCGAGCGGTACAAGGGTGAAATTCAGGAGTTCGCGAGCGGCACACTGGGGCACCTTGTGAGGGCGCGCCAGATGGGCGAGGTCACGGTGATGGGTCTGATGTCCGGCCTGCGCCTCCTGAAGACGAAGAAGGGCGACCGCATGGCCGCGTGTCAGCTGGACGACTTCGAGGGGACGGTGGAAGCGGTGATCTTCCCCGAGGCGTTCCGGCAGTGCGGAGGCAAGGTCAAGGACGACGAGTCGTTCCTGGTGCGCGGCAAACTCGAGGCCAAGGACGACGAAGAGCGGCCCAAGCTCTACGTCACCGATCTAACGCAGCTCGACTCGGCCTTGAGGATGATGGCGCGCTCGATCCGCGTGCGTGTCGATCTGGGGATCCTTCCCGAAACCGCACTCGCGGGCGTGAAGCGAGTCCTCTCGAACCACCCGGGCGAAATTGCGGTGTCGATAGAAGTCCACCGCCCCGCAGAGTTCGTGGCTCTCGTCCGCGTAGAGGACAAACTGCGCGTGAAGCTCACCGCGGATCTCGTCCACAACCTCGAGACGGTAACGGGTTCGGGCACGGTTCGACTATCGCGTTCGGCCTGACACGCCGAGGCGCCACGGAAAGCGTCCAGCATCCCGTCATTGCGAGGAGGCAGTCGTAGCGCTTCCGACGAAGCAATCCTCGACCCCTCATCGCGTAGGATCCGCCGCGGGAGGAGCCCGTTCTTATGGCCGAGTTGAACCTGCGCGAATCGGAGATGATCCTGACGAATCTCTACGAGGTTCCGGGCCAGCGCATCGTCGAGCACTTTGGTCTGGTTCACGGTGGAACCGTCCGCGCCAAGCATTTCGGGCGGGATCTCTTCGCGGGCCTGCAAAACGCCGTGGGCGGCGAGCTCAAGGCCTACACGGAACTCATGGAAGAGGCGCGCACCGAGGCCATCTCGCGAATGCGGGCCCAGGCGAGGGAACTGGGCGCGAACGCCGTGGTCGGGATTTACTTCACGAGCGCGGGCGTGACGTCGGGCGCCGTGGAGATCCTGGCCTATGGCACGGCGGTCAGAGTCGAAAAGGCTTGAGGATGGACGGCCTCGACTGGGCGTTGGCTCTCGTTGATGCCCTCCCGCTCGTTCCAGTGGTTCTGATCGTTTCGGCGATTGGGGGCGGCTGGATAATTGGTGGAAGGCGCCTGAAGGCACTGCACCGGAGGATCCGGACTCGGGAGATGGCGATGTGTCGTCCGGTCACGACCGCGCCCTGGGTCGATGCCAGCCGGCAAGTCGCGCACGCGACACTCGCGGTCGGAACCGTGGTTGTCTCAATGGATGCGTTTCGTGGCGTGATCAGCGGCCTGCAGAAACTGATGGGTGGCGAGGTGGCGCCCTATTCGACGCTCCTCGACCTCGCCCGTCGCGAGGCGCTCCTCAGGATGTACGAAACGCATCCGCGAGCGGATGCCTTCGTCGCGTGCCGCATCATGACCTCGAGCCTGGAGGAGAACGCAAGCTACGTTGAGGTCCTCGCGACTTCAACCGCGGTCCGATACGAGACCGCGACGTGATCGCCCACACCCACCGAGCGCTCGCCGAGACGGCCGACCTGTCGGCGCCCGGCATCACCCGCGGGTATCTCCGAGGGGCGGTGCGCGCGTTCCTGGTGCTGATGGCGCTTTACGCCGGCGCGACTGTCTTCGCCGTCGCGGTCGCATCCTCGGCGCCCGACGCATGGGAAAGGGAATGGTTCGACTCCGGCGCGCCCGATCCCCTTCATCCCGAGAACACCGGCCGTTCGGCACAGGTGCTTCATCGTTTGCTTGAGCCGCGCGAACTGCGGGTCCTGCGTTACCGGATCTACTCGAGTCGCTCCGGCGGGCCCAACGCGTGGGCCAAACCCGGAGGCGCGATCTTCGTTTCCGAAACCCTCCTGGACGCGGTGAAGACGGACATCGGCCTGGCCACGGTCATCGGCCACGAGCTTGGCCACCACGAACGGCGGCACATCCTCGACCGGTTCAGTCGGGCCCTTTTCGTTGAGCTCCCCGGCCGCTTCCTACTGGGG
>JANNJB010000866.1:0-3751 GCA_031405615.1 Vicinamibacteria bacterium
GGCCAAGCAGGCGCGGCTTGATGTGGGCCGATTTGAGCGGCTTCCTCAGAAGTGGATTGTCGAAGAGGTAGATCTGGCCGACCGAGAGGTAATTCGCCGCGCGCCACCAGGCGTCGATCCTCCGGAGTAGTTCCGACGTTAGGGCTTTGGGTTTCATGTCCGCATTCCCTTCATAGCCAGCCTCCAGTGAAACCCGCTCGCCGCAATCCCTCTGAAACGTACGGGCATTTGCGCGTGAGTTGCCACAGGAAGCCGGTACGGTAGTTTTCGATCATCAGAATGATCGGGCCTTGATTGATCCCGAAATGCCAGGGTGAGACCCACCAGCCGTAGGGATTGCCCGGGGTCCCTGGGTGGGTCGGATTGAAAGACGCCTTGAAGCCATAGGAGTTGAACTTCGTCATCTGGGCCTGGTGGATGCAATGGTGAAGTGCGGGCAAGACGATTTCGGGAGCGAAAGGCAACGACGCCACCAATGCCCACGGCGCCAGTGTGCCGTCATCGGGCCCGTCCGGCACGCCGCGACCCACGTAGTCGAGGAACTGGCGTTCGATGCCGTCTATCTTCATGGTTTCGGGGCCGGGGCCTTCGCTCGCGGTGATTCCCCAGCAGTAAGGGCCATAGTCCTTGAACCCGCGGGGGTTGTCGATCGCGTAGCTCTGTTGGGAATAGGTGGCTCGACGGCTGTTCTCGAAGTAGTCGATGCCCTTGCCACGCATGAAGGCGTCCTGAGTACCGCGAAAGTCAATCCAGACATGCGAGAGCTGATGGATGAACAAGGGCCCGGCGTGCAGATATTCCTGCCCGTAGCAGCTCTCCCACTTGTAAGTCGAAACCCATGCGGCGTAGCTGTCCTCGGGAAGAGGATGCGTGGGCGAGCCCAGCCCGAGCGTATACAGCAGCAGCGCCTCGTCGTAGCCTTCCCAGCGATATTTGAGGAAGCCGCTTTCGGGCTTCCAGCCGTGGGTCACGGTGGCCCCGCCGTCTTGCGCCCACTGCCAGTCTGCTCGACGATAAAGGGCGTCGGCCAGGGTGCCTATTTCTTTCTCGTCCGCGGTATCGGCGTCGAAATAGATCCCCGCCGTCAGTGCGCCAGCCAGTAAGAACCCGCTGTCCACCGTCGACAGCTCGCATTCCCGGACGCGCCGGCCGGTCTGCATGTCGAGAAAGTGATAATAAAAACCCTTGTAGCCGGTGGCGTCGGGCTCGGGGCCTTGCGGACTGTTCCAGAAAAAGCGAAGTGTCGCCAGCGTTCGTTCCACGGCGGCGGCCCGGGACATGAAGCCACGTTCGACGCTCACCGGGTAACACGCCAGAGCCAGGCCGGTAGCGGCAATACTGCAGGGCCAGCCCGGCGCCGTCTTGTCGATGACCAGCCCGTTGTGGGGATTCGTCTCGTGCAGGAAATAGCCGAAGGTTTCCCGCTGCAGCTTCTCGAGTTCGGCATCGACGGCTGGGGCCAAGCTGCTCATGGTCTTTCGGTTACTTGCTCCGGCGCCCGGCCTGAAGTAACGACGCCAGGTCGAGTCCGTCGGAAAGAATGACGACCTGACCCCATGGACGGCAGTGGTCGATCGCATCGAGAGCGTTCGGATACAGCCGATTTGCGAACGGGTAGTTCAGCAGAAAATACGAGACCGCCAGCAGCTTGGGATCGCTCGGTTGTTCGACGCGGTAGCGTTGCAGCGCGCCCAGGTAGTCCGCGTATCCGAGCTCAGCACGCAGGCGCTCGAATA
The DNA here is from genome assembly GCA_031405615.1 of Vicinamibacteria bacterium. GTDB lineage: Bacteria > Acidobacteriota > Vicinamibacteria > Fen-336 > JAGNNV01 > JAGNNV01. Next base: position 1,737 of record JANNJB010000866.1, read on the forward strand.
TCGCCCAATAGTGTCCGCTGTGTTCCAGGCCGACTTCACGCTCCAGGTGGAGGCGCAGGTCGCGAATGACTCGATCGTTGTCGAGCAGGGTGTTGTCCACGTCGAAAAGGAAGACCACACTATTCGAAGGCATTGTTCTATTGGTCTCGCGACGGTGGGGCGGAAAGGATGCCGGCCACGAGCCTCTGCGCCTCGTCTTGAATCTGCCGGAGGTGTGCGGCGTCGCGGAAGCTCTCTGCGTAGATCTTGTAGGTGTTCTCCGTACCCGATGGCCGTGCCGCGAACCAGCCGTTTCGACTCGTCACCTTCAACCCTCCGATTGCCGCCCCGTTGCCCGGCGCCACGGTCCGTGTCGACGTGATCTCCTCTCCCGCCAGCTCGGAGCTCTTGATCTGATCTGGCGAGAGCCGACGCAGGACCGCTTTCTGCGAGGGCGTCGCCGGTGCGTCGATCCGCTCGTAGACCGGCTCGCCGAACTCCCCCGTCAGCTCGCGGTAGACCTCTCCGGGGTCACGCCCCATACGCGCCGTGATCTCCGCCGCCAGCAGGCCTGGGACGATTCCGTCCTTGTCGGTCGTCCAGACACTGCCATCCAGGCGGACGAAAGAGGCGCCCGCGCTCTCCTCGCCGCCGAAGCCGAGCGAGCCGTCGAGCAATCCGTCGACGAACCACTTGAAGCCGACCGGAACCTCGTAGAGCTTTCGGCCAAGCTTCGCGGCCACTCGATCAATCATCTGGCTGCTCACCGCCGTCTTACCTACTGCTGACGCCCGGGGCCACTTCGGCCGATTCTGGAAGAGGTAGTGGATCGCGATCGACAGGTAGTGATTGGGGGGAAGCCAGCCTGCGCTCGGCGTGACTATCCCGTGCCGGTCATGGTCGGTGTCGCAGGCGAAAGCGACGTCGAAACGATCCTTCATGTTTATCAAATTCTGCATGGCGTAGGAGGAGGACGGATCCATACGGATCTGGCCGTCCCAATCCACGGTCATGAACCGGAAGGTCGGATCCACGGCCTCGTTGACCACCGTGATGTTGAGGCGGTAGCGCTCGGCGATCGGTTCCCAATAGTGCACCCCGGCGCCACCCATGGGATCCACGCCGATGCGGACGTTCGCGCCGCGAATCGCGTCCATATCGATCACATTGCCGAGATCGGCGACGTATGCGTTGAGATAGTCGTGCCGGTGGGTTGTGGCGGCCCGGAGCGCCCTTTCGAAGGGAATCCGCTTCACACCTCTCAAGCCACCTTCGACTAGCTCGTTGGCCTTCGTCTCGATCCACCCCGTAACCGCCTGGTCCGCTGGTCCACCATTCGGCGGGTTGTACTTGAATCCACCGCTGTGAGGCGGATTATGGGATGGCGTGATGACGATGCCGTCAGCTAGCCCCGCTGCGCGCCCTCGGTTGTAAGCGAGGATCGCGTGGGAGATGACCGGCGTCGGCGTGTACTCAAAAGCCTCCGCGAGCATGACTTCCACACCGTTCGCCGCGAGGACTTCGAGTGCGCTCGCGTGAGCGGGCACGGAGAGCGCGTGGGTGTCTATTCCGAGGAACAGCGGGCCATCGATCTTCTGCTTCTCGCGGTAGAGGCAGATGGCCTGAGCGATGGCCAGGATGTGCCATTCGTTGAAGGACCGGTCGAATGCGGAGCCGCGATGCCCGGAGGTTCCGAATGCGACCCGCTGCTCGGGAAAGGCAGAGTCGGGAATGTCGGCATAGAACGCCGTCACGAGCCTGGGCACGTTCACCAGCATCGACGGATCGACCGGCTTCCCCGCTAACGGGCTAATTGTCATGCCCCTCCCCAAGACCCCGCTAAATGCTGATGCGGCAGAGCGCCTCCCGAAGCGCGATGTTCCGGGCAGCTCACGCTCGACTCAATGCGGGTGTTTGGAGGGACAGCCGGCGACCGCGAATGCGGTTGCGAGGATCACCAACATCATCCGCGCCGGCCGGGTCCACCGGGGCTGAGAGAGCGCGAGAATGGCGAGGGCGATTCTGTTCTTGGTCTT
>JANNJB010000867.1:0-2144 GCA_031405615.1 Vicinamibacteria bacterium
CACGAGGTGCGAGGGCTCCGAGTGTCCGGCCATCCGGATCTGGTCGTAGGCGCGGGAGAGAAAACACGCGAACGAAGACGCGTAGGGAATCTTGCCTTCGGTCGAAGCGCCGAGCGCCACCGAGACCATGTTCTGTTCGGCGATATAGGCGTCGGCGAACTGATTCGGACGAACCTTCTTGAGCCGTTCCGAGAACGTGGAGTTCTTGGTGTCGCCATCTATTCCCATGATGGCGGCGCACTGTGAGCCGATCTGTTCGAGCGCGCTCCCGTAGGCCTCGCGGGTCGCGACGAGATCGCCCGGCTTGTAGGCGGGAGCGACCGCGAAGGGCGCAGCCGCGGGACGGTCCTTGCCGTAGCGGCGGGAAGGCACCTTCACATCACCGAGGTCCACCTCGCCCACTGCGGCCAGAGCCTGTTGAAGTTCCTCGCCCTTCTTCGCGGGTTTGCCGTGCCAGCCGTCCTTGTTCTCCATGAACGGCACGCCCTTGCCCTTGAGGGTTCGGGCGAGGATGACGCTCGGCTTCCGGGCGTCGTGGACCTTCGCAAAAGCGGCCCGAAGCGCCTCGACGTCGTGGCCGTCGCACTCCACGGCCTGCCAGCCGAAGGCCTCGAACCGGCGCGCGTACATGCCGGTGTCGTGAACCAGCATGGTCGGGCCGGACTGTCCGAAGGCGTTCACGTCGACGATGGCGACGAGATTGTTGAGGCCTTCCTGAGCTGCGAACGCGGCGGCCTCGAAGACCGATCCTTCGGCCACTTCACCATCGCCCATCAGAGTGAAGACGCGACCCGGGTGATTGTCCTTCTTCCTCGCCCACGCCATGCCGCAGGCTGAACCCAGGCCCTGACCCAGCGACCCCGTGGCCACGCGTACCCACGGATTGCGTGGCGTGGGATGCCCTTCGAGCGTGCTCGTGAACTTGCGCAGGTTCTTGAGGTCTTCGTGGATCCCGCCGGCGTGAAAAAGCGCTGACCAAAGGATGGGCGCGGCATGGCCCTTCGACATCACGAAGACATCGACGTCGTACGCCTTCGGGTCTTTCGGGTCGAAGCGCATCTCGTCGAAGAACAGCACCGACATGATCTCCGCGCACGAGAGGCAGGTGGATGGGTGCCCCGATCCGGCCTCGGTAGTCGTGATGAGGCTGTCGCGCCGCATCTGTTGGGCGATCCTTTTGAGCGGAAGGGTGGCGGACATCGAGTCTCCTTGGAGTGGGCGGCGGGAAGTAACGGGCGCTTGTGCGGAGGTTAGTCGGTCGCCCACGGGCGGTTCAAGAAGGCAGGCCAGAAGGCCGAGACGTTGTCACTTTGGATCTTCGATCTTCGCCCGCACGCAGACCATGAACGGGCTGAAGAGGTCGGACTGAGGCCGGTGGTTCAGCAGTGTCTTGCGCAGCTCGGAGGAAGGCGAGAGCGGTTTGTCATCCACCGGATCGTCGTCGATCAGGTCGAGTTGCAGAACGTTGGCCGAGAGCCAGGTTTGGACGACGAGGGTGATCTTCTCGTCCGGAGGCCGCGGAACGCCGGGCGTTCCACCTACGTTGAGCACGGTTCGATCGCCCAGCTTCGAGGGATAGCCGTGGAGCACCTGAACCTCATCCGGCTTGTCGTCGAGCCCCACGGTCCGGATGCGATACCACAACCCCGTGCGCTCAAACGCGAGCGTGACGGGATGAGCGTCCGAGTCTGAAATGGGCGTCAGGTCGGCTTTGAGTCGTGCTTCTGTTGGGAGGCATCTCCATGGACCCAGGAGCTGCGAGTCCAGCTTCTCCACGGGCTCCGGGTCAAGGGCTACCGGGAAGTCGTAGCAAGCGGGAAGCCCGAGAAAGGCCACAACCACAACGAGCGCCCTGGCCGCGCGCCTCGTCCAGCCTGTCGAGTTGATGTATTTCATATCGCTCCCTTTCGCTGCGGTCCTCAGCGTGACTCCGGAATCACAACCGCCCGCTTGATCGAGTCCAACTTCGGATACTCGCGGTCGAGATACGCGTTGCCGCCTTCGAAGATCGGCGCCTGTTTCCCGCTCCGGATGCCGCTCCCGGCGTTCTCGCCGTAGTCGGCATACCAGGCGTTCACCACGTCCATGCCGGAGATCACGCGACCGAAGGGAACAAACGGTTCCTTGTCGTGGGTTTCCCGGTT
>JANNJB010000868.1:0-8743 GCA_031405615.1 Vicinamibacteria bacterium
GAGCTTGACGATGGCGGTGTCGGTCTCGTCGGCTTCAGCCTCGCCCGGCGCTCCCTCCTCGCCTTCCATTTCGCCTTCTTCACCGGAACCAAGCTCGGTGATGATGGTGGCAAGGTCGGCGGTGTCATCGGCGGTGGGCGCCTCTCCGGGAGCGGCCCCGACCCCGTAGCTTCGCGCCAGATACTGCATGATGTCGTCCTTGAGGGCGACCAGGAACTCGTGGCGTGGCGAAAGGTTCATCGCCTTGATGGCATCGCAGCGCGTGAGGTCGTAGGGATCCTCGACCGCGACGAACAAGGTGCCCTCGCGCTTTTCGATCGGCCCGGAGACGTTCTTCTTCAGGAAGTCGATGGTCAGGCGGCCCTTGATGTCCTCGGGCATCAGATAGCCCTCGGGCGGCGCCCAGAACTTGCAGTTGAAGAACTGGGCCATGGCCTTGCCGAGTTCCTCTTTGGGCACCTTGAAGTCGTCCATGAGGATCTTCGACACATCGACCTGGTTCACGCGGGCCTTGGTGACCGCGGCCTCGATGTCTTTCTCGGAAACCACGCCCTTGTCGACCAGCGCGCCGTACTTGGTGGGCTTCGAGCTGCGGGCGGCGCGGTGCTGGTTGTAGAACGCGATGCCCAGGATCTTCGAAAGCTCTTCCGCGGCTTCCTCGTCCTTGGGTCCGAAAAAAGCACCTCCCCGCTTGTTGATGAGCTGAAGGACGCCCAGCAGGTACTTCTCGAAAACGATCGGGCAGGCAAGGACCTGGGTGGTCTTGTACCCGGTGGTTTTGTCCCATCGCGAGTCGAACTTGAGGTTGGGGTGGAGCTTTCCGAGCTCAGAAGGGTCGTAGGCGTTCCGGATGTTGATGGTCTTTCGCGAGAGGGCGGTGAAGCCCGCGATGGACCCGAACGTCTTGGGTACCCGGATCTCCTTGACGTCGGTGCCGGCCTTGAACATCGAGAAAAGCTCCTGGTTCTTGGTGTCCAGGGCGAAGATGGTCACGCGGTCGGCGTCGACGAGGTCGAGGATCTTGTCCTTCACCTCCACCAGGATGTCCTGGATGCTCGTGGCCGAGTTGAGCGCGTGGGCGATCTCGATCAGCCGCTTCCGGTACGAAACTTCTCGGGACGTATCCTGCGCGCGGGACTGGGACATGAAGCCTTGTGCTCCTTTTTGCTTTCTAGAACCTGGAACTTGGAGGTGAAGGATAGGCACCCGCCGTATGGGGCGTCAATGCTTGGACGCGCCGGCGGGCCGGGGATCGACGCCCTTCGCCAGGCATCGTCCCACGTTGAAGCAAAAGTGATCAAATTAGAATCTAATCCGCAAGTTTTTGTATTATCCTCAGCAAGCTTTTGATCTAAGGAGATCCACAATGAGCCCGGCACCCCTTCGCGACTTCCTTGAAATTCCGTATGACCAGCTCGAGGAGATGAACCTCGAGGTGAAAGAGGAGCGGCTTGGTCGCGCCTCGGCCTCGAAGATCCGCGACAAGCGCCTCAAGTACCTCAAGGACGAGAATCGCATCAAGGCGGTCACGGTGTGCTTCACCGACCTCGAGGGCCGGCTGCACATGCTCGACTACGACAAGAAATTCCTGCTCGGCTCGGCCGACAACCTGACCTTCGACGGGTCATCGGTCCGCGGTTTCACCGCCCAGCAGGAGTCGGATCTCCGTCTCGCCATCGACTGGGCGGCCTTCTACTGGCTGCCTTCGGATGTCTTCGGACCGGGCAAGGTCCTGGTTTTCGGCGAAGTCCTCGGACGCGACGGTGAGCCCTACATCGGCGACATGCGCGCGACCCTCAAGAGCTACATGAACAAGCTCTACGAGAAGGACGGCACGGTGTGCCACGCCGCGAACGAGATCGAGGGCTTCCTCTTCAAGGGCCGCGACGCCGAACGCCGGTTCCATGAGACCGGTCAGTTCGAGTTCATCTCCACCGGCGGCTACTATCACTCGCTCCCTGGCGACGCCCTGCGGCGTTTCATCGATCACGCGGCCGAAGTGCAACGCGCGATGGGGTTCCAGAACGAGAAGGATCACCCGGAGGTAGCCCCGTCGCAGTTCGAGATGAACTACTCGTACACCGAGGCCCTCGTCGCTTCCGATCAGGTCCAGCTCTACAAGCTGCTCTGCCGCCAGGTGGCGCAGAACTTCGACATGACGGCGTCGTTCCTTCCCAAGCCGGTGACCGGCGTCAACGGCAACGGGATGCACACGAACCTCTCCGTCAACCGGAAGGGGAAGAACATCTTCTACGACGCCAAGGGTCCGGACATGCTCTCGAAGGCGGGTTGGGATTTCGTGGACCGCATTCTCACGAGCGCCAACGACATCTGCCTGATGCTGAACTCTTCGGTCAACGCCTACCGCCGCCTCGACCCGCACTATGAGGCGCCCAACCAGATCAAGGCGTCAGCCAACAACCGCGGCGCCATGATCCGCATTCCTCTCGGGAACGAGCGTTCGAAGCGCGTCGAGGTGCGTTCGGTGGCTCCCGACTCGAATCCTTACATGGCGATCTATGCGATGCTGCGGACGGGTCTTGAAGGGCCGGTCTCGGAGAAGGATGACGATCGCAAGGAGCGCACCCGCTTCCTGCCCGACAACATCTACGACGCCATCCGCCTCTTCAAGGGGAGCGACTACACCCGCAAGCTGATGGGTGAGGACGTGGCCAGCAAGTACGCCGAACTGAAGCTCGCTTCCGCCGAGCGCTGCCCGAAGGCCCTGGGCTCGCTTATCAAGACCGCGGAGATCCAGTTCCACCACGAGGTCACCAACCAGTACCTCTGGAGTAGTTTCTAAAACTAGGGGGGTGCACTTACGAACCCGGGCAACTACCGGCCGATTGAACCTCTCGTCACCCCCGGCGAAAGCCGGGGGCCTAGCGCGAACACTCTGTCCGCGACCGCGACACCCCGCAACGCGACCGTAGGCGCCCCTTCCCCCTACTTCACGTCGGAGGACGGCGGGCGCGGCTTTCGGACACGAAGGGATGCTGCCGGGATCACGGCGACGACGACCCGGCGCCGGGGGCGAAAGTGGCGGTATAGGAACGCGGCCGCGAACACCGCGATCACGGCCACCGCGGCGTCCTGCCAACCCACGTTCATACCCCGATCCCCAGGGCGTGGCCCGTCTGGTAGACGATCAGCGTGACCACGTAGGCGAGCACGGTCATGTAGGTGAAGAGAAACAGCGGCCACTTCCACGACCGCGACTCACGAGCGACCACGCCCAGGGTGCTCATGCACTGACAGGCGAGGACGAAGAAGACCATGAGACAGACGCCGCTGAGCGGCGTCAGCAATGGGCGCCCGTCGGGCCAGGTCGCGCGTTTCAGGGCCTGACGCAACGACTCGTTGTTCTCATCCGCATCGGCGATGTCGAACACGATGCCGAGAGTGGAGACAAACACCTCGCGCGCCGCGAACGCTCCGAGGATACCGATGCCGATCCGCCAGTCGAACCCCAGGGGCTCGAGCACCGGCTCGAGTACGTGGCCGAGACGCCCGGCGACGCTCTCACGGAGTCGTTGTCCGGCCTCGGCGGAGGCGAGGTCGGCGCGGCGAGCCTCAAGCTCTTCCCCGCTCAAGGTCGCGACGGCCTCCGCCTGCCGTGCGGCGAAGGCCTCCGTTGTCTCCGCCAGCCGCGGGTAGGAAAGGAGGACCCAGAGAATGATGGTGAGCGACAGGATCACGGTTCCCGCTTCGACCAGGAACGATCGGACCTGTTGGCCCACGTTCACGGCGAGGTTGCGGAACAGCGGACGGCGATACGGCGGCAGCTCCAGGATGAGCGTCGGCCTCGGAGCCTTGAGCACGGTGCGGCGGAGAACCGCCGCGGCGGTGAGAGCGGCAACCACAGAGAGCGAGTACATCGAGAGGAGCACCAGGGCGCCCACCGACAGCACTCCGAGGACCGGCGCCTCGCCGTTGAATACGGTGGCGACTACCAGCAGGTAAATGGGCAAGCGGGCGCTGCACGAGGTGAAGGGCAGCGCGAGCATGGTGATGAGGCGGTCCTTCCGGCTCTCGATGGTGCGGGTGGCCAGGACCGCCGGGATGGCGCAGGCGAAGCCCGACAACATCGGCACGAACGCCTTGCCGTGGAGCCCGACGCCTCCCATGACACGGTCGATCACGAAAGCCACCCGCGCGAGGTAGCCCGAATCCTCGAGGAAGCCGATGAAGAGGAACAACAAGGCGATCTGGGGAACGAACACCACGACGTTGCCGACGCCCGCGACGACGCCCTGGCTCAGCAGGCTGGAGAGAGGCCCCGCGGGGAGAGTGGAGGTGATCCACGCCTGGATGGCGCCGACGGCGCTCTCGATCAGTCTCACCGCGGGTTCGGCGCCGGAAAAGAGCGCCTGGAAGACGGCGAGCATCACGACAACGAACACGATGAGTCCGGCTACTGGATGCGTGAGCACGGCGTCGATCCGCTCGGTGCGGGCATTCTCGGGGACGGGTCCGCAGACCCCATCGAGGACGCGGTCGATCAGCCGGTAGCGAGACTCGATGATGGCGAGGTCGAGGTCGGCTCCACGGCGCTCGGCGTGACCGCGGGCGGTGGCAACGGCGGCGCGGACCTCGGGCGGAACCCGAGCGAGTTCATCTTCCCCGACCGATAGCGCGGCCCAAAGGACCAGGGCCCGTGCCTCGGCGTCCGAGCGCGGGGCAAGGGTCGAGGCGACGGCGGCTGCGATGGGGGCAAGGTCGTCCTCCATCTCGGGGGCCAGCGGCGTTTGAACGCGCGGCTTGTGCGCGGCGCCGGGGGCCAGGGCGGCGGTCAGCGCCTTGAGCAGGCGCTGATGCCCTTCGCCAGTGGAGGCCACGATCTCCACGATGTCGACACCGAGGCGCTCCGCCAGTTTGACCGTGTCGAGGGCGAGGCCCGTGGCGCGCGCTTCGTCCATCATCGTCAGTGCGACGATCGTGGGAACGCCGGTCTCGAGGACCTGGAGGGCCAGGTACAAGTTCCGCGCAAGCGCGCTCGCGTCCGACACGACAACCACCGCATCGGCGCGGCGGCCCTGACCGAGGAGCGCATCCACCGCGATCTGCTCGTCGGGCGAGCGGGCCGACAGGGAATAGGTTCCCGGAAGATCGAGCACCTCGACCTGCCCCACACCCTCAAGCCGCAGGCGTCCCGCAAGTGGAGAGACGGTGACGCCTGGATAGTTCGCGACCTTCGCCCGTGAACCCGTGAGCCGGTTGAAGAGCGAGGTCTTCCCGGAATTCGGATTCCCGGCGAGCACGACGAGCGGCGCGCTCATCACGAGCCCTCGCTAGACAGCCCGGTCAACTTCGATGAGCGCCGCCTCTTCGCGCCGGATGGAGAGAGAGTAGTTGCGGAGCCGCAGTTCGATCGGATCGCCGAGAGGAGCGCGACGGACCACCCGGACGCGTGTGCCGGGGAGCAATCCCATCTCCAACAACCGTCGTGCCGTGGCCCGCGACAGAGCCAGACGGCGCACGATGGCCGTACTCCCGTCGGCGACCTCCGCAAGTCGGGTGGCCTCAAGCCTGATCGGGGGCGTAGAGACAGCGCTTTCGGCGAGGCTCAGCATGGACGACATCGTATCATATGAAATCGGATTTCACTTTCATTAGAAGGAAGATGACGCTACCCACCAAGCGTAGAGACTCTACTCTCGAAGACAGCCGCCTCGAGGAAGTCGGGCCGAAGGACCCATCAGACGGTTCACGCGTCGGCGCTCTGCTTGCGGTGCAGAGAGGCTCGGCGTTTCATGGCGGGGACCGCCGCGGCGGCGGGCGCGGGGCCGGCCCACGAAGGGGACGCAGGCGAAATCAGCGGATAGGGGCGGCGCCCCTCCCCCGCTGTCCGTCCGGCAACCCGGGAGGGGTTTGGGGTGGGGACGCATAGTTAGGATTTCAAACGTCGAGGAACCACCAATGCCCACACACGCCGCCCGCGACCAAGTCACCCCACCGGGTGCGGCTGCACTCAAGAAGCCAGCGCGCTCGAGCCTTGTGAAGGCCGCGCTTGCCAGGACTCCGGGCAAGGGCAACCCAAAGAAGTTCCTCGCCTTCCTGGCAACACTTCCCCCTGGGACAATGACCGTGGCGCAGATTGATCGAGAAATCGACGAGGTTCGCGGCGACTGGGGTAGATGATCCTCTACCTCGACACGAATGTGCTCGTCTACAGCATCGGAGCCAACGACGACCTGCGTAGAGCAACTCAGATCCGAGCCACGCTGGGCGTCAGAACGCCCGATGCCCTGCACCTCGCAGCCACAGCAGAGGCACAAGCCGACATCTATCTGACGGGCGACCGCAGACTCAAAGCGTACAAGGGCGTGGCCGTCGCTGACGTCCTGCGGGACAAACCCGGGACAACGCGACGTACCTCGGGTTGACCCCGGGCCCATAGAGATGAGCATCACCACCGCAGATCTCGTCAAAAGGATGCGCGACAACTGGCGCTAGCGCGCTACGTCTCGAAGCTCGCGCAGGTAAGAAAGCGCCCCTGGGAACGTGCCGTACTCGGTCCTGATCTGATCGCGGAGGGCCTTAACGCGAGCGAAGAACGGATCCTCGGCCTTGTCGCTGGCGTGGGCGGCAAGAGCCGCGACGAAGTCAACCACTTTGTGCTGAAGCGGGGCTGGAAGGGTCTGGATCTTCTCGAGAAGTTCAGCCGTGCTCATGGTGTCTGGGCAGAGATGCTACAACGCCAGCGAAGGTCGTTCACGCGGATCCTCTTGCTACAGGCTGACCTTCAGACTCTTGTCACCGAAGCGAGCCACGACCTCGATCTCGCCGCCCAACGCCGCCACATAGCGCCGCAACGTCGACACCAGCACGTCCTCTCGATTCTCGGTTTCGGAGACCTGCCCCTGGGATACTTTGAGGCGCTTCGCCAGGCTGGCCTGCGTGACGCCGGCGATCTTCCTAAGCTCACGCAGTCGCATATCCAGGAGCGTCTTCCGTGTTCTCTGCTCCAGTCGTTCGAGCTGTTCGGGCGTGAACGACTTCTTCTTCAGGCCTTCCCATTTGTGGACGCGCATTTCGATTTTTCCGTTTCTGTCGATGTCAGTTTGAGTACGACGAGAGATACCCGTTCCAAAGGCGTTCCGAAAGGCGAATCATGCGTTCATAGAACCGGGGCTGGCCCTTCTTCTCGCCACCAATCAGCAGCACCCCTGAACGTGCTGGATCGAAGGCATAGAAGACGCGGAGAGGACGGCCCTTGCTCTGAACCCGAAGCTCACGAAGTGCGAAATCGGTCCCCTTGATAGCGCTCGTCCACGGAACGACATCGCTCACCGGCTGAATATAGCTTTAAACCGATAGTGCGCCAAACGGGCTCGACCGCGGTCCGGTTGATCGTACGCCTACTCCTGCTCAGGCTGCTGGACAAGCCCGTTTCGCGGCCGAGACCGCATTCGGCAAAGGCACGCGTGCTATGGGATCTGGGGGATCCTTGAGGCCATGAGTAAAGCTGAACTTCTCGCCCACATCGAAAGGCTCCCGGCAGCGAAACTCGCCGAACTTGAGGCCATTGTTGCCGGAATGGCCGCGGAGACCTCCGCCGCCGGGCCTGGCCTGTCGCGCAAGGAGATTGACGTCCTGCGTCTCGGCCTTTTCGAGCGGCACGGATACTTCGATTCGACGGCGGCCATACGGGAACTTCGCGACAACGGGCCAAGATAGTTGCGCTACGTCATCGACGCCAGCGTCGCGACCAAGTGGCTCCTTCCGGAGGCTGATTCTTCCTCGGCGCTCACCGTATTGGACGCCGCCCAGCGCACGGGACTGATTGCATCTGGACAAGGAAAGCGACTGGCAGCCGAGGGGTTTGTTCGTCGACTACAAGCCAGACATCGCGACATGGATGCTGGCGCCCACCAGCGATATCCGTTCCTCAAATGCGCTCGAGACCGTCCAGAATCAGTGTCAGATTCAAGGTTTGGAGTTGAATTTTTGCGTCGTTTTGCTGGGACGCGGATCTTCGCCGTGAAGGAGGTAACTGGAAGGCATACAAGCTCTCCGGCTCCGACTGGCTGAAGGATGGGCTCGTCGAAGCTAAGACAGGCTCTGATCGTCAACGCGGCGGTCCGTCGGCGGGTTGGAGGCGGCTCGCCGCCGAGATGAACGAGTCGGTCGAGAGCGATGCCTTGGTGATGCCGAGGAGGATGCGCTTGGCGCCCGACGGCGCCTTGCCGGCCGCTTCGAGTTTTCCGTTCTCGCGCATGAAGCGGTAGAAACCGAGGGAGAGGTTGCCTGAAGGAGCCGAAGGCGACGAAAGCAACCCCTCCACCTCGGCCGTGAGACGAACGTTGGGGCAAGGGACGAAGGACCGAGACCCTCTTCCCACGTGACACGAGCCCCTCCCCCGCTGTCCGTCCGGCAACCGGGAGGGGTTGGGGTGGGGACTTCCACTAAGATCACTAGCGAGAGGTACCAATCAATGAGCACGGTCTCCGTTCGCGGGCGTCTTACAAGTCCGACCACCCTTGTCCTTGAAAGTCCCGTCTTGACCCAGCCAGAGACTCTCCAAGTCGAACTGACTCCGGCTGCACCCCGCGGCGACGCGAGACAATTCGTGAAGTTCCTCGACTCGCTCCCTCCCGGCACAATGACGAAAGAGGAGATTGATCGCGAGATTGAGGATGTTCGTGGCGACTGGGACTGATGATCCTCTACATCGACACGAACGCCCTCATCTACAGTCTGACCGGCAAGCCAGAGTTCAAGGATCCGGCGCGCAATTGGC
>JANNJB010000869.1:0-11953 GCA_031405615.1 Vicinamibacteria bacterium
CACGCGGGAGAGTGGCGAATACGGCGAAAGGTCCATCGCGTCGAGGCGGTATTGATTGAGCCCGGGCGAGAGCGCGCGCTCGATCGCGTCGTCGTCGGATAGCGCCGATCGGTCGAGGCCCAGCACCGCCCGCATCGCGTCCGCGGTGATCTTCTCGGCGTTGGCGGTGTGGTCGACGAGAAGCGATACACGGGCGCCGAGTTGTGCGTCGATCTCGGCCGCGGTTGAAGCGGCGGCTGCCGCGGACCGGGGCCAGCGTGACTCCACGATCTGATCGCCTTCGAAGGGAACCTCGCCCACACGTTCGAAGAAGCCGGGATCGTGCTCCCGTGCCAGCCGCACCATCTCGCCGATGACCGCAATCGCCTCGGTGGGCGTGTCGGAAGAGCGCGACATTCGATAAAGCCGATGCAGGACGATGCCGGAGATCGAGTGGACCATCGACGTGAAGGCCCCGATCGGTATCACGTAGCGCGCGACTTCGATCGCCTTCTTCTCGGCTTCGCGGGCCACCTTCTTCCGGCGTGCCTCAGACGCCGCGGGCGTCAGGTGCCGGATGTCGCCGATGATCTCGGTGGTGTCCTTCACGAGGATCTGCGAGAGACGCGCGTAAGCCTCCCAGGCCTTCTCGATCGACGCCTCGTAGATCGCGCGCGCTTCAGTCGACAGGCCCTCGGGCACGTAGGCGCGAGCCTCTCCGAGTTTCACGAAACGCTGCGACGACTGCTCGGAGTTGTAAAAGGGATGCGAGTGGAGGAACGCCCACACGAACTGGCGCGAGACGTTCTCGAGACCGAACTCGAAGGTCGCGTGCTGGAAGACGGTGTGGTGGCCCGCGGTGAACGTGAGGGGCCCGATCGAGTCGCGCTGCTTGTCGGTGATCTCTGAGTCCGCGATCACCCGCGGCGAATAACACGTGCGCGCGGCCGCGATCGCGCCGTCATAGGCGTGCGGCCGGGCGGCACGAAGTGTGACTTTCGCAGGGCCGGTGACAATCAAGCGAGCGTCACCACTCTTCCATCTCGAACTTGAATCCGGCCTTCTCGCAGATCCGCTTGATATCTTCCATCAGCTCGCCGTTGCCGCAGGTGAGCACGGTGGTGGTTCCCGCGGGCATGCGGGCCAGGAGCGCCGCGCCATCCACACCGGAGCCGAGAAGGGGCTTCGTTGACTTATCCACGGCCTGCTGAGCGGCCCCGACGTTGCTGTCGCTCGCGTGGGCCGAGTCGAGAAGCTCCTGTTCGCGGGTGGGAAGGCCGAGCAGCGAGCGGAACAGATTGTTGGCGCGGCCCTGGCAGAGTTGCGGATCGTTCGCATCGCTCGCGCCGGGCCGGCTGATGGATCGAACATAGGTGAAGTCGAAGCCGGGGGTCTTCTCCGCGCTCAACGCGCGCAGCACTTCGTCGTACCCGAGTTCGCCCGCGGTGCGATTCGCGTGGATGAGTGTGTATTTCACAGGCGAGGGACGGCCGGCCTTCGCCTCGTGCGCCACCTGCTTCATCATCCCCACAAACGGAGCCAGGCCGGTGCCGGTACCGACCATGACCACGTTCTCAGCTCCGGCGGCCCGCTGGTCGAGCGTGAAGTTGCCGACGATCCTGTCCATGTAGCCAAGGCTGTCGCCGACGTGAGGGCTCGCGGCGAAGAGCGACTCGGTGAACCGCCCGAAACGTCCGTGCCCGACCTTCTCGAGGGTCACGTAGATCTCGAGTTCGCCGCCGCTCTTCGTCTCGTAGGGCGCGGAGGCGATCGAGTACGAGTGCGTCACCGCCCGCAGCTTCGGCGTGCCGTCGTCGTTGTGGGCCGGCTCGTATCGGATGTGGCCGTCCGCATCCTTCACCTTCGTGGTGAGCTTGCAGTTCTCGCGGGTGAGGGCGATGTACTGTCCGGCCTTGTAGTCGGGGAAGGAGGTTCCGGGCTCGGCTTTGAGGCGGAAGGTGGTGAGCCCCGGAGCCACGTCGGTCCACGCGCTGATCGCTCCGGTTCTCTTATCGGCCATGCCGGGGGATTCTAGTAGGGGCAACCCTAGTGGTTGCCCTTTCGCCACCACGATTCGTGAATTCCGAAGGGCGGCCACGAGGGCCGCCCCTACACCCACGCTGGGCCTCCAACTATGATCCTCCTTCCAAAGGAGACGTTCATGATCTTGAACCCTAGCAGCCTGTGGCGAAAGTCTGCCGGCATTCGACGAACGCTGCATCCCGGCTGGACTGCGTTGCTCGTCGGCCGAATATTCCCGATATTCGCGCCTCCTCGGCGCCTTGCCATCCGGGCGCATCGCTCGTCTCGGTGCCGCGGCGGACTTTCACCACAGACTGCTGGGCGGGTCTCGCTCGCCCTGTCGCTGCTGGCTCTCACCACTCTCGCCTCCGCCGCGGAGAAGCCGCGGATCGAAGTGGAAGAGTGGACGATGTCGAACGGCATGAAGTGGCTGCTCTACGAGCGGCATGACGCGCCGACCATCGCCACCGGCTGGGTGGCTCGCGTGGGCTCGGCCAATGAACGGCCCGGCATTACCGGCATCTCGCACTTCTTCGAGCACATGATGTTCAAGGGCACAAACGTCATCGGCACCAAGGACATCGCCCTTGACCTCAAGCTCATCGACGAGCAGGAGCAGGTCCGCAACGACATGCGCGACGAGATGGCGAAGATGCGCGACCGCCTTCGTCGTGGCGAGATCGCGAGCATGGACGACCCCGCGGCCAAGACTGCGCGGTACAAGGAACTCGAGGCGAAGTTCGACGCGCTGGTTCTGCAGCAGCGGGAGAACATCATCAAGGATCAGATGGACCAGATCTACACGAAGAACGGCGGTGAGTTCCTGAACGCTTCGACCAATGAAGACTGGACCGTCTACTTCATGCGTCTGCCGAAGAACAAGCTGGAGCTTTGGGCGTGGATGGAGTCGGACCGGCTCTTGAATCCTGTCTTCCGCGAGTTCTACTCCGAGCGTGACGTGGTCTTCGAAGAGCGACGCCTTCGCACCGAGTCGACGCCGCTCGGCAAGTTCGACGAGCAGTTCTCCGCGATGTTCTGGGACGCTCATCCCTACCACTGGCCGGTGGTGGGCTGGGCCTCGGACATCCCGATGTACACGCTCCAGCAGGCGAAGGACTACTTCGCCACGTACTACGCGCCCAACAACATCACCGGCGTCCTCGTCGGCGATTTCAAGACCGCGGAAGTAAAGCCTCTGCTCGAGCGCTACTTCGGCCGCCTCAAGCGCGGTCCGGTGCCGCCTGAAGTGGTCACCCTCGAGCCGAAGTCGCTTGGCGAGAAGCGGTTCTACGCCGAGGCCGAGACCTCGCCCACCGTGCGCGTTTGGTGGCAGGGCGTTCCCGTCGTCCACAAAGACTTTGCTGCGCTCGACCTCATGACCGACGTTCTCTCCGGCCGCACCGGCCGCCTCACCAAGGCGCTTGTTCTCGACAAGAAGATCGCCAACAACGCGGTCGCCTACGTGAACGGTCAGAAGTACGGCGGGTATCTCGGCGCCGAGGTCACGGTGAAGGATGGACAGGAGCCGGCAACCGTCGAGGCTGCCCTCTATGAAGTCCTCGACAAACTGAAGATCGAACTTGTGCCCGACCAGGAACTGCAGAAGGTCAAGAATCAGGCGAAGGCGAATGCGTATCGCCGTCTGTCGAGCGGCACTTTCATCATGTTCCAGCTTCTTCAGAACGAGGGCATGGGCGACTGGAAGAAGATCAACACGCAGTCGGAAGATGTCGACGCCGTGACTGCCGCCGACATCCAGCGCGTGGCGAAGCAGTACTTCACTAAGGAGACGCGCGCGGTGGGCGTGTTCACCCGCAAGGCCGCTGACCCCGCCGCAGCCGCGGAGGCGGAAGACCCGGACATCGCCGCCCTGCCCGAACAGGCGCGGGGCATGGCGAAGCAGGCGGTGGCCCGGCTCAAGGGCGAAAAGGACGCGGCGAAGATCAAGGCGCAGCTCGATCAGATGCGCGGGCAGGCCTCTCAAGTGCCGCCGCAGATGAAACCCCTCTTCGACGTCCTCCTGAAGAAGGCCGAAGAGCGTTTGGCTGAACTCGAGAAGGAAGGGAAGAAGTAGTCATGAAACTCCATGGAATCGTGGCTTTGAGCCTTCCCGCCGTTCTCGCCGCTTCTTTCGTTTCCGCGCAGACCTTCGTCGAGCATCCCGAGAAGCTCACTTACGCGCCGCTCACTTACACGCCGCCTTCCGCGAAGGAACATCGCGTGGTCCTCAACAACGGCATCGTGGCCTACGTCATTGAAGACCGCGCCCTGCCGCTGATCAACATCCAGGCGACGGTGCGCGCGGGCGCCTGGCTCGAGCCTGCGGGCAAGGAGGGCCTGGCCCGGCTCACCGGTTCGCAGATGAGGGCGGGCGGAACGAAGTCGCTCACCGCCGAACAGTTCGACGAGCGGGCCGACTTCCTGGCCGCGCAGATCGGCAGCTCGATGGGCGATACGTCGTCGGGGGCGTCCCTCAACTGCCTCGCTGACAACCTCGACGACTCCTTGAAGCTCTTCATCGAGATGCTGCGCGAGCCGCGTTTCCAGGAGGACCGGCTGAAGCTCGCGAAGGACCAGATCCTCCAGGACATGAAGAAGCGCAACGACGAATCGGAAGGCATCGAGGCGCGCGAGTTCTCGGTGCTCCTCTACGGCGAGTCGCACCTCAGCAATCGCTTCAGCACCGAGGCCTCGATCAACTCGATCACCGCCGCGGACCTGAAGGCGTTCCACGACATGTACTACTACCCGAAGAACATGATCCTGGCGGTTTCTGGCGCCTTCACGAAGGCGGAGATGGTGAAGAAGCTCGAGGCCGCGTTCGCCAGCTGGCCCTCCCCGAGCCGGGTGGTGGGTTTGATTCCGCCTGGCATCAAGCCGGCCACCCCCGGCTTCTATCGCATTAATAAGGACGTCAACCAGGGACGCGTCTCGGTCGGCATCCCAAGCGTCCTGCGGACATCGCCCGACATCTATGCGCTCGAGGTGATGAACGAAATCCTCGGCGGCAGCGGTTTCACCGCCCGGATCACCAAGACGGTTCGTTCGAACGAAGGTCTCGCCTACTCCGCGGGCAGCGGCATCGGTTTCGGAACTTACTTTCCGGGGCGTTTCCGCGCGTCGTTCCAGTCGAAGAGTTCGACCGTGGCCTACGCGCTTCAGCTCGTCTTCGAGGAGATCAGGAAGATCCGCGAGACGCAGGTGACCGACGAAGAACTTCTGACCATCAAGAACAATCTGATCCAGACCTTCCCGAGCAGCTTCGAGTCGAAGGCGCAGCAGGCGGGCGTCTTCGCATCGGACGAGTACACGAAGCGCGATCCGCTCTTCTGGTCCACGTACCGCGATCGGATCCAGGCTGTGACCGCCGCCGACATCCAGCGGGTGGCGAAGACCTACCTCGTGCCGGAGAAGATGATCACCCTCGTGGTCGGCAATCAGGCCGAGATCGCGAAGGGCGACGGCAAACACGACATCACGGTCGAGAAGGTCGCCGGTGGCAAGGTGACGGAGCTTCCCCTCCGCGACCCGATGACGATGAAACCGATGGTGAAGTAGTCGCGGCCGGGAACGGGCTGTCGCGCTAGACCCCCGCTTTCGCGGGGGTGACGTGAGTGCCCAATGGGCGGCTTAGGGGCTCGGGTTCCGTAGGCTATTCGAGTTTTCGCACCACCAGCGCTTTCAAGTAGCGCGTCTCCGGCATCCCCAGGCGCACGGGATGGTCGGCGGCTTGAGAGCGGCGTTCGATGATCTGCGCGGTGATGCCTGAGTCGGCGGCGGCGTCCGCAACCACCGTTTCGAAGTCGTCCTCGCTCACGTGGTAGGAACACGAACACGTGAGGAGGAGGCCGCCCGGTTCGAGGAGCTGAAGGGCGCGACGATTGATCTCCTTGTAACCGCGCCAGGCCGCTTCCCGCGCTCCCTTGGTTTTCGCGAATGCTGGCGGGTCCAGCGCAATCGTGTCGTAACGCGAGCCTGCCGCCACTTCGTCGGTCAGGAAGTCGAAGACGTTCGCCTCGATCGTCTCGAGCCGTAGTGAGTTCGCAGCCGCATTCGCACGCGCCCTGACCAGCGCCTCCGCGGAGATGTCGACCGCCCTCACTTCGCCGGCCGCGGGGTTGAGCGCGGCCTGCAGGCCGAAGCCGCCGTCGTGGCAGAAGGCGTCGAGCACCCGGCCCCGCGCGAGCTTCCCGAACAAGACGTGATTGGCGGACTGGTCGAGAAACGTCCCCGTCTTCTGTCCGTTCACAACATCGACGGTGAGGCGGACGGGTCCTTCATTGATCTCCACCGACGCCGGCACATCGCCCCACAGCGTCTTCACTTCGCGCGGCAGCCCTTCCCGCTCCCGCACCTTCACGTCGTTGCGGGCGAGTATGCCTCGCGGTTTGAGACGGGCGATCAAGGCATCGACGATTTCGCCGGTGCGTGACTCCATCGCGGCGGCGAGAACCTGCAGCACCAGAACGTCGCCATACCGATCGATGATGAGGCCGGGCAGACCATCGGACTCGCCGTGGATCAGCCGACAGGCGCCGCTTCGCAAGCCCAGCGTCTCCTCGCGGAAATGGATGGCGGCCGTGATCCGATCGGCGAGCCAGCTGTCCGCGAGCGCCCCCCGCGACAGCATGCGCAGCGTGATCTCCGAGTGCTCCGAATAAAAAGCCTGGCCGAGGAACCGGCCCTTCGCGACCACATCGACGATGGACCCGTTCTCAGCCTCGACCGGCTCGACGTCCGACTTGAAGATCCAGGGATGGCCGGATTCAAGCCTCGAAAAACCGCGCGTCTTGAGAATCGCTTCGCTCATGGGGGAAGCGAGCATAGGTGAGAGGCGCGGGTCGCCTTCGGAGCGAGTCCTATAATTCGGCCCGTGGGAGATGAACTGACCGCGAAACTCCGAGGCGTCCTCGAGGCCCACAAGGACGTGGTCGTCGCTTACCTCTTCGGCAGCGCGGCTCGCGGCGAACTCCGTCCCTCGAGCGACGTCGATGTGGCGGTTCTGATCTCCCAGGCGGCCGAACCTGACTCGCGCGAAGCGACGCGCGCATCGCTTCAGACCAGTCTCCAGGCCGACCTTCAGGAGGCGGCCCACCGCCCGGTTGACCTCGTGATCCTGAACCACGCCTCGCCCGACCTGATCCACCGGGTGCTCCGCGACGGCGTGCTCCTCATCGAGCGCGACCGGTCCGCGCGGATCCGGTTCGAGGTTCGATCGAGGAACGACTACTTCGACGTCCTCCCCTTCCCCACCCGCTACCGCGAAGCTGCCCTGCGATGACCGACCGCGAACTCGTCGCCAAGAAGCTCGCGCGCATCGTGACCTGCCTCCACGAGCTGCGGACGATCGCATTCGTGGACCGGATCCGCGAGGATGTTCGCGAAAAGAGATTCGTCGAGCACACGCTCCAGATCGCGATCCAGTCGGCCCTCGATGTCGCCTCGCATATCGCCTCCGACCAACGCCTGGGTGAACCGGAAACGAATCGAGCCTTGTTCCAGCTTCTGGTGCGCGCCGATGTGATGTCGAGCGACCTCGCGCGGCGTCTCGCCGAGATGGCCGGCTTCCGGAATGTTCTCGCCCAAGGGTACGACGACGTTCAGGTTCAGATTGTCGAGGATGTCGTCCGCAACCATCTGGGCGACCTGGATGAGTTCGTTGCTGCCGTCAAGCGTCACATCGACGGCTAGAGATCCTCGCGTCGGAGGACTACTTACGTGGCGGCGTCTTCCTGGGTACGAGTTCGATCGTCACACTGAGCGCCTCCCCGGGTGAGGCCTGCACGATCGTCGAACCGTCGTGCGTCGCGGTTCGGGCCGTCAATTTCAGAAGACCCCCGGGCGCGGTCACGGTTGCGACGCCTCGCGCGTCAGTTCGGAATGCGCCGGAGGCGAAGTACGGCTCCCCGTTCACCGCACTCACCAGGACTGTGGCTCCCCCTTTCCCGTCCGCGGCTCCAGCGACGATGGCGGTGATCCGCGCCGCAGGCGACATCCGGATCTCGAAGACTTCGGCCGTGATGGCCTCGACCCGGACGACGGCCAGGTTGTCGAGAAGGTCGCGGGCGCTGATGCTGAAGGGGCCGCCTGGAAGACCGCGGAGGGTGAACGAACCGTCGGCGCCCGACATCGCGAAGGCGGAGGCGCCTTCACCCATCGCCCGGATCTGCACATCTGCGGCGGGTCGGCCCGAGGGCAGGAGCGCACGACCGGCGAGCGTGCCCCCGCGATTGAGAGAGATGTCGCCGAGCGACGCCTCCGGGGGCGAGACCGTCAGCGGGATTCTGATGGCCGCGTAGTTCTCGGCGTTGACGCTGATCTGGAACTGGCCCGGTTCCAGGGGCAATTCGAAGGCACCGGAGTGGTCGGTGCGAGCGGTAGGCTGGATCGAGCGAGCAGCCCCCGCCGCCCCGGTGGGCACGGCAGAGACGCGCGCTTCGGCGATGGCAAGGCCGGTGGTCGCGTCAATGACCCGGCCGGTGGCTCGTACGGAACCGAACTCGAGGTTCAGCTGAAACTCCTCGACATCGGGAATCTCGACGGGCTGGCTGAAGAGACTTTCGCCGCGGGCGCTGTTTACGGCGGCCCGACCGCTGAGCGGGCCGGCGACGCGCAGTGCGAAACGGCCCTCCGCATCGGCTGTTCCTATCGACCAGGGTATGCCGCCGGCGAGACTCGCCGCGGTGTCGGGTCCGCCGCTTGTGGTCAGGAAGTCACCGTACACGCTTATGCGAAGGCCCGCCGCGGGCTTTCCGTTGCGAAGAACCACACCGCGGACTACGGTCGAGCGCACCGTCAGCGCTACCTGCGCGGTTTCGCCTTCGATGATGCTGACCTCGGCGCCGGTGACGCTCGTGTATCGGCCGCCCTGACCGGCCATCAACGTCACTCGGCCCACCCCCGGGGGCACGTGCGAGAACGAGAAGGAGCCGTTCGCGTCCGTGAGGACGCTGGGCTGGGGGGCCTCGGCGGCCCGCGGCGCAGGTGTGCTGTCGGAGCGGGAGAGATCGATTCGCGCCTGGGCCACCGGAGCGCCGTCGCGCTGGCGCACGACGCCTTCGATCCGGCCGCCTTTGGTGAGCGTGATCCGAACCGGATCCGGATCGCCGCCCGTGTCCGTGGCGCTTTCGACCGTCGCCTGCCCCGCGGCATAGTCGCGATGGGTCGCTACCAGGCGGATCAATCCCGGACTCGCGCCCACCATTTCGAATGCGCCCTTCTCGTCGGTCTCCCCGAATGTGATCGGGAACTGCCGCGTCGACTGATTCTCGACCCGCGCGCCCGAAACCGGCGTGCCCTTGCCGTCCACCACCACGCCCCGCACCCTGAGACCGCGCGACAGCGTCCAATCTCCGATCTCGGAGGGGCCGGTCACTGGAACGGTCCGTACCGAACTTTCGAAACCCTCGACCGCTGTCGAAAGCGTGAAATCGCCGAGTTCTGGTAGATCGAAGGTGAAGCGTCCATCGGCCTCGGAACGTCCAAAACGAAACGTCCGGCGGTCATCGCCGCGCTGGGCCGAAACCTGAGCGCGTCCCACCGGCGCGCCGTCTTGGTCCACGATCCGTCCGCTGAGCGTGATCGAACGCTTCAGGGTCAGAACCTGTTCGTCCGCCGACGGGGCGAGGCTCTTTTGTAGAGGAGCGAAGCCGTTGGCGGCCGCCCCCACCATGTACGCCACGTCCTTCAGGCCGCGGAGGACGAAACGTCCCTCGGCGTCAGCCTCTGCGAAGAGTGTCTCGCGGTTCTCTGTACCCGTTGGAATGACGGCGCTGATGCGCGCGCCCGGGACGCCGACGTCACCGGGTTCCACCACCCGTCCGCGGATGGTGAGGCCCGCCTCGAACACGACGTCGCCCAGGGACGGCGCTTCTCCGGCCTGTGCGATTTCGATGGTCCGCTCGATCGTGGTGTAACCGACACCCGCGAGCTGGATCACGTTCGAGCCCGGACGCAGGACGCCAATCGAGAACTTCCCGTCTTCGCCCACCGAAGCCATGGCCGCCTGACCCAGGGAAGCTGCGCTCACACCATCGTGGGAGCGCAGACGCACGACACCCTTGAGTGGCTTGCCCTCCTCATCCACCAAGCGCCCGCTGACCGACGACGCCTTCTCGAGCACGACCCGAAGTGAAGTGGTTTCAGGATCGATCGCGCTCTTGACGAAGGGCGCAAGACCGGCGGCCATGATCGTCACATCGTAGGGGATCGGTTTGAGGCCGCCGATTTCGAATCGACCGGACGCGTTGCTGGCTCCGCTCAGGGTCGAAGCGGAACCGCGCAAGGTGACCCGGGCCTTCGCCACCGGACGATCCGCGCCGTCCACGATGACGCCACGAAGATCGCGGCCGGGCGAGAGGCGGAACTTCATCGGCGCGCCGGCTACGACCGGCGCTGCCTCCGATCCGAAACCGGTCGCCATGGCGCGAACCAGTGGACGACCGTCTCCTTGGACTCCGCTCAGAGTGAAGCGACCCTTCACGTCGGTCTTCGCCCGAACCACGGCGAAGTCGGGATCGACCTCGGCGTAGGGTGAGACATCCCATTCGGAGACGTGGACCTGGGCGCCTGCGATGGGCTTGCCAGTAACGGCGTCGAGCACCTCTCCCTCGATGGTCGAGCCGGCCTCGAGCTTCAATGTGACCCTCTGACCTGCGCTGACGCGTTGCAGGGCCACGGAGGCAAAGGGCCGCAACTGAGCGCGCAGGCCGAACTCCTTGCCCCCCTTCGTCTCCAGTCGGAAGTCGCCCTTTTCGTCGGCCGTCAGGATCTGTGGAGGTGCTGGCTGGTATCCCAGGGCGAAGGCCGCGATCACTCCGACTCGTGCCCCGGGGGCCGGTTTTCCATCCGGCCGCACGACGATGCCGTGGATTTCGTTCGCCGGTACCGGCGAAGGCTTCGGGGGCGGAGGCGGAGTTTGAGTCGCCGCCGACTGTGCGGCAATGAGAATGGCTAAAGAGAAACTGAGCATGGCCGGCCCCCCCCGCAATGTCGCCTCTTACTCTTTGGAAACCGCTCCCGCAAAACGTCGGACGATGTCGCCCGCGGGTTCGATCGATGAAATCGTGGCCACGCTCTTGCCTGCCTGCCAGAAGTCCTTCTCCGGCGCGTCGCGGTTCAGGCCGCGCTTCAGGGCCCAGATCGACTTGAGGCCGTAGATCGTGCGCATCCAGTGTTTGGTCCGTCGGCCCTTGAGCATCCATCGTGCGATGGGTCCCGCCTTCTGGCCGAGCCTTTGAACCGAAGGCGTGTTGAGAACCGCGACCGGCACGCCGGAAAGCCGCTCCGTGGTGACGATGTCCTCGGCTGAGGCGCGCACGATCGCATCTTTGTAGGCCAAAGGCGCCTTGCATTCGTTGGTGGCGATGAAGCGCGTGCCGAGCTGCGCACCCGCGTAGCCGATGTCGAGGGCGTGGGTGAACTCGTTCTCGTCGCCGATCCCTCCCGCGCAGATGACCGGCACACCGAAGTCCTGGAGTTCGAGGAAGAGTTCGGTCTTCGCGAGACCGCCCAGGTGGCCGCCCGCGTGTTTGTTGACCGCGATCAGACCATCGACGTTCGCGTCCATCGCCTTCTCCGCGAAACGCCGCTCGGTGGCGTCGTGATAGACGACCGCCCCCGCCGCGTGCGCCTTCTGCACGACAAAGCGCGGGTTGCCGAGCGATGTCACGAAGAAGCGAACGCCTTCCTCGAGTGCGATATCAATCCACTGCTCCATCCGGCGCTTGTAGGTCTCGGAGGACGCTTCGATGAGCGCGTTCATACCGATGGGTTTGCCGCCCGACAGCTTCCCGATGAGTCGCAGGCCTTCCCGGAAGTCGTGGCCGTGGACGTAGGTCAGGGAGATCGGCTGGACAATCCCGAGGCCGCCCGCAGCGGACGCCGCGGCCACAAGCTCAGGATTGCTGCACGGATACATCGGACCGCAGATCACCGGTGTCTCCACGCGCGC